>CBDURV010000359.1:0-4977 GCA_965369495.1 uncultured bacterium | reverse complement strand
ATCCGGTGATGGTGTGCGGCGACGGCATGATCGGCCAGATGATGGAGCCGGTGGAATTCCCGACCGAGGGTCAGGGCCCGCCGATGGAGGAGAACGACTGGGCGCTGACCGGCTCCGAGGGCCGCGAACGGCGCATCGTCAACTCGCTCTACCTGACGCCCGAGGAGAACTTCGCGCACAACATCCATCTCAAGGAGAAGTACGACCGCATCGCGGCGAAGGAACAGCGTTCGGAACTGTATTCCGCTGACGGCGGCGACGACTACGACCTGTTGCTGGTCGCCTTCGGAACCATGGCGCGCATCTGCAAGTCGGCCATCGACGAGGTGGCGCGCGAAGGACTCAAGGTCGCGCTCTTCCGCCCGATCACGCTGAGCCCGTTCCCGGTCATTGCGTGTCGCGAGGCGATGGACCGACTCCCGCAAGGCGCCAAGGTGCTCGACATCGAAATGAGCATGGGCCAGATGATCGACGACGTGCGGCTCGTGGCCGAAGGCACGCGCCAGATCGAGTTCTTCGGCACGGCGGGCGGCATCGTCCCGTCGCCCGACGAGGTGGCAGAAAAGATTCGCGAACTGCTCGCGGTTACAGCTTAGGAATCAGATTCCCAAGCAGGTCCTCCAGTACCTCGAAGGAGAACAGCCGACGGCCGAGGGCGAAGTTGTGCTCGGTGATTTCGCGCCGCGCCGCGGGGGCCGAGAGGACGGCACGGATCGCATCGACGGCGTCGTCGGTCAGTTCGTTGTCCTCGATCTGGACCGTGCGGAATCCCTTTGAACCGATGTCGGGCCAGTAGACCGGCTTGTAGTTGTTCACGAAGATCGGGCGGCGCGCGAGCACCGCTTCGACGAACGCGTTTCCGAATCCCTCGTAGCGGCTGAAGTAGGTGCAGGCGGCCGCGTGGACGTAGGCGTCCTCGAGGCTGAATACGGGGCGTCCGTCGGCGCCCGTCTGTCGCACCGCGTCGAAGCGGTCGCCGGCGAAGAGCACCGAATCCCCGAGCCCCAGGTCGGCCACCTGTGCGCGCAGTTCGTTCGTGTACTCCTCGTTCCAGTCGTCGCGGGACGTTCCCGTGATGACCAGGCGGACCTTCGGATCTTCGAGCCGGTGAACGAGGTCGATGGCAGTCTCGATGCCCTTGCGCCGCACGATGCGCGTGATCTGGAACAGGAGCGTGTCGTCGCGCGCAAAGCCGAGCGCCTCGGGGAGTTCGCGGTTGTATTCGTCCGGGGCCGCGAACGGGTGTTCGAAGTCCATCACGTTCGGAACCACGACCGACTGCATGTCCATCTCGCGTTCGAGGGACTGCCGGCAGTAGGTGTTGATCACCGCATGCCGCAGGTTGGGCAAGGTGGGCGGGAAGCACTCCTGGATAATGTTGCGCACCACCGCGTAGCGGGTCGCATAGCGATCGCCGCGCTCCCAATGGAAGTCGTGGTCGTGGGCGAGGGCGGGAATCCCGGTCCCCGCGAGCACGCGCCGCAGCGCCATGCCCATCGTGAGATGGCAGGGCAGCGTCGTGCTGTTCTGCGTGATCAGGAATTCGATGCGCTGCTCGTCGATCCAGCGCCGGATTCCGCGCTCGATTACCGCCGCGCCGGTTTCCAGGCGTTCGGCCAGTTCCGACTCCTCGACTTCCTGGATGAAAAATGCGTCGTCCTGGTCGCGGATGCAGTCCGGGTGCGAAAACGCCATCTCGGGCACGATCGACGCGTTGCGGATCGGAGCCTCGAGTTCGCCCGTCAGGACGAAGACCTCATGGCCCATTCGCTCGAGGACGGCGATCCACTTTTCGGTCTCGAGGGCAACGCCGTCGATCCCGCCAATACGCCCGATGGCGATGCCGATCCTCATGGTTTGGGTGATCGGCAGATATGGCTCTTCGGTTGAGTCAACCCGCCGGTCGAGCGTCGGCGATCGCCGCGAAGTGCTCGCGGAAACGCCCGAATTGCCGGACCTTGTCGAACTGACTCTCCATGAGCCCGCGACCGGCAACGGCCATGCGGTCGTATGCGGCGCGGTCGGACCAGATGCGCTCGATCGCGCCGGCGAGCGCCTCGACATCGCCCGGTTCGACCAGCAGCCCCGTCTCGCCCTCGTGAACGACCTCCGGCGTGCCGGCCAACCGCGTGGAAACGACCGGCGTGCTCATCGCCATCGACTCGAGCAGGACGTTCGGTAGCCCCTCCTTGCGTACGCTCGACAGCACGGTCACGTCGATCACCTCGAACGCGTACTGCGGCTCGCTCGTGAACGGGAAGAAGGTCACGTTGTCCCCGAGCTGCCGCTCGGCAACCTTGGCCTTCAGCATTTCCGCATCGGGGCCGTCCCCGACAAGCATCAAGTGCACGCCCGGCAGCTTGCCCCGCACGAGTTCGACCGCATCCAACAGCAGCGATTGCGCCTTGCGCTCCTCGAACGAGCCGAGACAGCCGAGCACGGGCCCCGCCCCTTTCGGCAGCGGGTAGCGCCTGCGCGCTTCCGCCCGGCGCGCGGGGTCGGACCGGAAGCGCTCCAGCTCCGTGCCCTGATACACGAGGTGAACGTGGTCGGCGGGGATGCCGTAGTCCGCCACGAGGTAGTCGCGCGTGAACCCCGTGATCGCAACGACGTCGTAGTAGATGTCCCGCCCGGATTCGTAGAATCGCTTTTCGTACTCGGGCACGATCGTTCCGGTCTTGGGCACCAGCACGGTTCGCAGGCCGCCGTCCGCGATGCAATCCGCCGCGAACACCGAGCAGTGGAAGCCCGCGCGCGGCGGGTGGACCGTGCATACGGCGACATCCGAGTCGGCGAGCGCCTCGGTCCAGATCCGCCGCCCCTCGTCGTCGCGCTTGACGATTTCATTCCAGTCGTAGGTGACGACGCGCGCATCGGTCTCGCGACCGTCCTTCGCGTTGAAGCCGGCGGCGGAGGTGAGCAGGGTTACGTCCACCCCGGCCGCGGTAAAGTCGCGGATCGCCTCCGCGACCCAGATCTGGGTGCCCCCGCGCAGGTCGGTGTCTTCGATAAAGCAAACTCGCATGTCGAACTACTCCTCTTTGGCGGGGCCCTAGCCCGCATTATTCCCGAGGCGCGGTTTCTGGACGGACCAGATCGCCGACCTCTTCATCGTTCATCCTCGACGACCCCTCCGGGTCGCCTCCGGACTCTCTCTTCGATCTCGACGAGCTGTCCTCGCCCAGAAGAGACCGCCATAGTGCGAAAAGCGCGCCGTGCCGCGTCCCGCAGTTCACTACCGAGAGATCCGCTCCCGATGCGCCCACGCCTCATGAAAAATGCAGCCTAGTTCACGCCCGCGGCGAGATCCATCGCGGCGCCGAGCGAATGCGTGAGCTCGCGCAGGCTGTAGCGCCCCGCAACGGCGCGGCGATTGTGGAGACGCATGCTCGACGAAACCGAGGGCAGGAAGATGCGATCGGTGATCTCCTGCAGGAGCCCGGTCTCGAATCGCTTCTCGGGGAATGTGATGTATTGGACGCGCTGGCGCTCCTCGAGGTCCCGGCCGATGACCGCCTCAAAGACCTCGCGCGGATGGTATTGGGAGCAGATCAACGGCAGGCCCGCCGCGGCGGATTCGAGAATCGGCAGGCCACGTCCCTCGGTCGCGCTGGGGAGCAGGACCAGGTCGGCCAGATGGTAGAGGTCGGCGATGCTCAGGTGATCGACACCGCGTCCCTGGAACGTCGAGTGGGCGAGCTTGCCCGCGGAGAGCGCCAGATAGATGCGGCGGCCGATGTACTTCGGCACTCCGTCCAGCACGCGCCGGAAGCCGCCGACCACATCGCGCAGATCGGCCTCGTGCTCGGCGGGAACCGGTCCGGTCACGTGCAGCGTAAGCGTCAGCTCCGGGTTCTCCTCGAACATCAGCCGGAACGGCGCGTACTGGAAGAGGGTTTCGATCAGGTCCCAATCGCGGGGAACTCGCTTGCGCGGAACGATGCGCGTGGGTTGCAGCAGCCAGATTGCGTGCGGGTCGGCGAGGTCGAAAGAGAGTCCAGTCTCCGCTCCGCAAACGACCGGCAGCTGGTTGTTCATCCACGCCGGGATGCGCGCTTCGAAGTCGTCCGCCAACTCGATCGAAATCATGCGATCACCGTGCGCCAGGATGTGGCCCAGATGACGGCGCAGCTCCACCTTGCGTTCGCTCGTGACCGGCAAGAAGAACGCGTCCTCGATGTAGGTGCCGATCTCGCGGATGCGGGAGGGCGCGATGTCCGATCGCCGCAGCAGTTCGTCTTTCTGCAGCGCGTTGATCACGAGGGTCAGCCAGCGTGCGCCATTCCACGGATGGACGCGCTCGATGAACCGGAAGAAACTCGTGTTGGCATGGTTGCGGAAGAAGTGATCGCGCGCGCCGGGAGACTCTCCCGGCTCCCGCTCGGCCGCGGGCTTGCCCGACTCCCAGAAAAAGTCGTGGCACGAGTTGAGGACGGGAAGGCCGAGTGTCTCGGAAGCCAGTACTGCCGCGAGGGCGAGAGCCGGGTTGCCGGGATTGGAGTTGACGTTGACCGTGATCAGGAGCGCCACGTCGGCTGCTTGCAGATAGTCGGTCAACTCGCGCGCGAACCCGGTCGCCTGCCGCCAGACCTCGCGCGCGATTTCGTCCGACTCCGCGCTGCCCGCCGGCATGTCGGCTGCGAACATGCGGTCGTACCATGCCCCGCCGTCCCACTTGGACCAGCCGTTCGCCTGCTCGATGTGTTTGCGCCGCCAACGGTCCGCGAGCACCTGGCCCGCCGAGGCGTGGAAGTCCCCGGCGATGCAGTGGATGACCGGCTCCATCCCGCGGTTGCGAAGCTCCTGCTCGAAACAGGTTGCGTACTTCGCGATCTCGATCGTGACGCCATCGATACCGTAGCCGAAGGTGAGAAAGGCAACGCCACCGCCTCGATTGCGCGCGAATTCAAGGTCGGGAGGCGCGGCCGAACCCGGCGTGAACTCGTCGAGAACCGCATTGATGTCGTCCCAAGACTC
>CBDURV010000358.1:0-4980 GCA_965369495.1 uncultured bacterium | reverse complement strand
ACATGGGCAGTATAACGAACGTTCGTTAAGTTGCTCTCTTTCGCTACCTTAGGACCGCCGCCACCACCCGATCGCCCGAATTCACGTCAATCACGTACACGCGGTCGCCCGAGGTCGCATAGAGCAGGCCCGCCTCGGCATCGAGCGCCAGACCGCGCACGTTGGCCAGCGAGGAGCCGTGGCCATGCGGCACGGTCGTCCAGCCGTCGTCGTAGTGCGGCAGATCCCCGGCAATCACCTCGTAGCGCGGATTTTGCCCCTCAAAGTGGATGCGACCGACCACCTTGTTGACGCGGTCGTACGTGTAGATCCGATTGCGGACGGGGTCGCGCACAATAATGCCGAAGTCATCCGGCGGCGTCGCCGTGCCCCCCTTGAAGTAGGTCGTGTTGCCCTCGGTCCGATCGACGCCATAGACCGTCTCGACCTGGCGCACATCCATGTTGAAGAGCTTGATCGTTCCGCGGTAACAGCTGCCGTAGGGCCCGCACTCCACGGCGCCCAGATAGAGATCCGCGTTCTGCTCGTCCAGGAAGAGACCGCCCGTCGCCGACGCCGCATCCCCGAAACCCGCGGCGGCTTGGTCCACGAGCAGCGTGCACTTGCCGCTCTTCAAGTCAACGCGCACGACGCGATCCTTGCGCACCGTGGAGCGGATCCAGTCCCAGTCGATGGTGTGCGGACGGCTGTCGAGAATGAGCGCAGTCCGCCCTCCCTCCTCGACGCGCAACGCCAGTCCCCCACCGAGCGGCGCGGCGGGATCGGGAGGAACCGCGCGGCCACTGAGCGTGCCGGGTTCACCGGTGTAGATGCTGTGCCGCTCCAGCACGACCGGCTCGCGCGTTTCCGGGTTGATGTGAAAGTCCACCGCGTCCGGCGCATCGTCGGCCAGATCGAGCAGCACGCGCTGCGAGCCCGACTCGCGATCGACCGCCACCAGCGTGCAACGCCCCCCGTCGAGCAGGCAGAGTTCGCCCGACCGGTCGTCGAGGTAAACGGGACCGACGCACTCCGGCCGCGGCTCGTGACGCGCGACGCGTTCGCGGCAGACGCCATCATCGAGGTCGATAAACATGAGCCCATCGCGACCGTGATCGAGCACCACGAGTTGTCTGTCATCCAGATCGATGGCGATCGCGAGCGGCCGAATGAGGCCGTCCCCGCTAAGTGCCAGGAACTCGCGCTCGCCCGTCTCGAGGTCGATTTCCAACACGCCGTTCCCATTCTTGGAAATCACGTACGCACTCGTTCCGTCGAGCGCCAATCCGCGCGCATATCCGAGGGGGTGCTGGGGATCGTGCGCCGAAACCGTCGTTTTGACGCCGTCTATGGGGTTGATCGCATAGAGATCGCCCGCCTTCGCGTCGGCTGCGAGCAGGCGCTCCTCGACCGGATCCCAGGTGAGCGCGACCGCGTCCTGCGCCCAACCGTTGGCGGCGACAGTGCGTTGTTCGGTGCCATCCAGTTTCAGCGCGACCAGGCGAGCATCGCGCGGTCCCTGCACGTAGGCGTAGGTGCCGTCGCTGGCAATGAGCCCTTCGCGCGTGGCGGGAATGTCACTCGGCCCGAGACGGCTCCAGATGATGTCGCGGTCGCCGGTGGCGATGTCCACGGTGGTGATGCGACAGCGGAAGGTGTCGAACACGACAAGCTGGTCGCTGTCCGGAATACGCGTCATCACGACGACGTCCTTGAACGCCTCCCCGGACCCCACCAGACTGCTACTCACGACGCGCCGTTCCGCCGTGTCGAGATCGATCGCCACGACCTGCGTGGGCTCGACGACGAGAGCTTCATTGGCGTCGGTATCGATGATCAGTTCGAACTCGTCGCGCAGATCGGGCGCGGTCGGCGGCGGAGGCGGAGGCTCGACCGGCGTGATGCGGTGATCCGCATTGACGACGACGTTGCCGGCGATGTCCGTGGCGACGACCCGCAGTACAGTCTCCTTGTCCACCGGCACGATCGCGCGCCACGTTCCGGAACCAGCAGGGAAGTGCACGGCCACTCCGTTGACAGTGAGGCTCGCGAGGCCGCTCTCTTCGACCAGCGTGCCGCAAACCGCGACCGTGCCGGTGTCGGTCAGCGAACGCTTCGGCGGGAAGGTCACCGTAATAACCGGTGCGCGCGTATCGACGCTCCAGGCATGGACCGCATGCGAGCGATCGCGCGTACCGTCCGCGCGCTTCGCGACCACGCTCAGAACGTGCCGCCCTTCGGCGAGGTCATCGACTCGGACTTGGCTGGGGAAGTTTCCCAGCGCCTTGCCGTCCATGTAGACGTCGTAGCTCACATCCGGCTCGTCGGAATCGAACTCGAAGTCCGCCGCGGATTCGGTGATCACCGCGGCCGGCGCCTGGAGAATAAACGTCTCCGGGCGCGAGCCGTCTCCGGTCAATGCGGGCGCGGGAGCGAAGCCACAGCCGGTGAGAAGAAGCAGAAAGATGCGCATGGAAGAACCTCCAACGAATGCCATACCGCCTATCGCATGCCACGTGCCATCGATTCAATCCCACAACGGCGCGGGTTTCCTGCATGCCTGCGTACATTTCTGCCGCAGCAATTTCCTAACGCCGGAGCGCGCGCCAGTCGAGCCCGAAGCGCAGGAGGTACTTGCGCAAGCGGTCGGAATCGTTGCGGGTGCGTCGCAGGCCGAGGGAGTGCTGGAAGAGGGTGCGCCCCGCGTGCGCCAGCGAGTCGCTCTCGCGGCAGACACCGATCACCTCCGCCAGTTGCACGGCATCGAAACGATCGATCTCGCTGGCCCGATCCGCGCCGAGCACGCTCAGCAGCAGACCGTCGCCCGGAGCCTCGGCCCCCGGCGCCCCCCACATCGACTGCAGGCGGTCGATCTCCTCGTCCACGTCTTCCTTGCGAATCCGTCCCCCCTCGCAAAGGGTCGCCATGCGCACCACCGCCGCATTGAGGTCACGAAAGTTCGCGCGCCAACGCGCCTCGGGCGAGGTCGCGAAGCGCAGGAAGCGGTCGCGGGCGACGCGGTTGCAGGTCACGCGCTGGCCGGTGCGCACCGCGGCGCGTTCCAGCTCGTAGTCGAAGTTGGGCTCGATGTCCTCGCTCCGGTCGCGCAGACCCGGTAACGCGAAGTTCCACAGGTTGATGCGCGCCAGGAGATCCTCGCGGAAGCGCCCGGTGCGGACATCCGCCTCGAGATCGCGGTGCGTGCCCACGAAGAGCTGAAAGTTGCTGGCCACCTCGCGATCGGCGCCAAACGGCAGGAATCGCTTCTCCTCGACGGCGCGCAGCAACATGGCCTGCTCATCGAGGCCGAGTTCGCCGATCTCGTCGAGAAACAGCACGCCGCCATCGGCCGCACGCAGCAACCCCTTGCGCTCCCCCGTGGCTCCCGTGAACGCCCCCTTGCTGTGACCGAAGAGCGCCGACATGGCGGACGTGCCGTGCAGCGTGGCGCAGTTGAGCTCCACGAACTGTCCCGCGATCTGATTGCGCGCCAACTTGAGTTCGTAGATGCGGCGCGCCAACTGCGACTTCCCCGCACCGGTCGGCCCCGTGAGAAGAATCGGATCGTGGGTGCGCAAGGCGACCCGCTCGATGCGCTCGATCAGATGGTTGAACGCGACGTTGCGCGTGGCGATGCCCGACTTGAGCAGCGATTCGCCCTCTTGCCGCTCACTCGCGAAGCGCTGCGCGAGTCGGTCGTAGCGCTCCAGGTCGAGATCGATCAGGGCGTAGCGGCCCGCCACGTCGTCGCTGCGCCGGCGCGGCGGCGAGGCCTGCAGCAGACGCCCGGGAATGTGGCGCGACTCGGTGAGCAGGAAGCTGACGATCTGCTGCACATGGGTGCCGGTCGTGATGTGCACCAGGTAGTTCTCGCGCTCGGGATCGAAGGGGTAGTCGCGCGCCCAGTCATGCAGCAGGCCGTAGACCTGTTCGAAGTCCCACGGGTCCTCGACGTCGAACGGAACCAGGCGCACATCGGTTTCCGGCGACACCGATTCAATGTCCCGCTCGACGACCTCGGCCAGATTCCGCGACTTCGGGTGGTAGAGCAATTCGAACCGGTCGATGAGCAGATCCTCGTGCTGGCAAACCGAAACCGTCGGCCGCCACGAATCCCAGCGCCGGCCCCGCGTGCCCGCATCCAGGTTCGTGCCCAAGAACCCCACCGCCACCGTTTTCATATCCAAGATTCTAGATACGATCTCATCGTATCGCTATTCCTGTTCCGACTCCGAGCACCCAAAACCCATAACCCATTACCCAAAACCGAGTTACAAAAATCCACCAACAACCGAACCCGCTGGCACACCGCTTGTTTAAGTCATCTCTCGTACAGGAGACCAACCATGGCAAACAAGCGACTCTTCAGCACCCTCCGCGCTCGCAACAGCGCTGGCGCTCCCGCCTACGAGTTCACGCCGCGCCACGCACTGGCGCAGTACGCGGCGACCGGGTTCCTGAACGACACCAACTACGCCGACGCCGAAAGCCAGCTGACCGACATGCTCCAGCTTGCGCACGAGGTGGACGCGGAGTTCGTCGCCAAGCTGGCGGTCTACGCCCGGGAGCAGGCGCACATGAAGGACGCACCGGCGCTCCTGTTGGCGCACCTCGCCCAGCGTGACCCGCAGCTGTTCGATCGCGTCTTCGACCGCGTCGCCGACTCGACCCGCATGCTGCGCACGTTCGTGCAGATCCTGCGTTCGGGCGTGGCCGGTCGTCGCTCGTTCGGCACACATCCCAAGCGCGTCGTGCGTCGCTGGCTCGCGCAGCGTTCGGACGCCGCCCTCTTCCGCGGTTCGGTGGGCAACAGCCCGTCGCTCGGCGACATCATTCGCATGGTTCACCCGCGTCCGGCCACGCCGGCTCGCGAAGCGCTCTTTGGCTATCTCATCAACAAGTCGTACGACCACGCGGCGCTGCCGCCGTTGGTCCAGGCGTACCTGGCTTTCAAGGCGGATCCGTCCAGCACGCCCCCGGACGTGCCGTTCGCGATGCTCA
>CBDURV010000357.1:0-4981 GCA_965369495.1 uncultured bacterium | reverse complement strand
GGTCGTATGCCAACCAGAAGTGCAGCAGGATGGCTCTCACCACCGGATCGACAAACGTCTCCCGGTCGTTCGCGAAGCTGCACATGGCGTCCATGCGGCGAGCGAGCTCGCGGGCGGGCGGGGGCCGGTGCCGTACTTCATCCTGCGCACTCACCACGACGCGGTACTCGCTGTCGTTCCGCAGCCGGCCGTCCGCGCCTGCCGCGTCCAGCGTCCCCTCCGTCATGAGGCCGTGGATTTCCATCACTCGCTCCGGGCTAAGAGGCTCGTCGGCGAACTCGCGGATTGCCCGGATCGCGAGGTAGTTGTTGAGAATCATCCTCTCGCTGGTGTCGCGCGGCTTCCGGCCGGAGCGGATCATCTCCTTGGCAACCGGTGTCGTGGTTGCTGCACCTTCAAGCTGGCTCGATGTCACGGCCTCTTCAATCAGCGAGTTGATGACGTAGCGCTCGCGCGTGTCCGGATTCACGACCTCCTCGGTCGAGTCGATGCTCCCGCAGGCGTCGCGTGTGATCTGGTGGACCATCGCGTGGGCTTCGTCCGGCATCGCGTACTTGAACGGCGCGCCCGAGATGTCGCGGAGGGAGACTTCCTTCCAGAGCTTCTCCCGAGCCACTTTGATTGCCAGCCACCACTCCTCGATCGTGAAGTTGCCGGGCGGGGTCAGATGGCGAACCTTGTCCCAGTGCCGGTACCTGCCTTGGACGCATGCCCTCCCGCCCGACGTCAGGACCTCGGCAAGTCGGGTCGGGTCGTCCATCGCCAGGTACTTCCGAATCAGGTCGGTGTAGGTGGGGGCGCGCTGCGGGATCTTCATGGTCGCCGATCTACTAATATATCGACTATTAGTATGAGAATCTGGTCCGTCAGCCTAGATAACCGGATGGTCGTTCGTAAGTCGTGTCTGTTACTGGCTTTGTGTCCTACTAGACTCATCCCATATTCAGCGGAATTAGTAGTTGGGTCGAGCCCTTGACCTGCATACGCCGCTGCGCGAGGGTGCGGCCATGCCCGACGACACGGCGATTCGGATCTGGCGCATCACGGAAGCGGATTGGCCGGCGGTGTGGGAAATCATCGAACCCGTCTTCCGCGCGGGCGAGACGTACGCATTCGCGCGGGACATCACCGCGGACGAGGCGCACCGCGCTTGGGTCGAGTTGCCGTGCGCCACGTTCGTTGCCGCGCAGCACGACGGCGAGATTCTCGGCACGCTTCCGCAGGCGTTCGAACATCCGCGCCACGGCTACGTCGATGCCTATGTGATGCACAAGGCGCTGGAGGCGAACCGTACTCCTTGACGCGGAACATGCATCAAGCGAACGTGGAGTCGTATTGCTGGAACCCCGCGCCGTTCTCCTCTGTCGTCCCGACCACTTCGACGTCGTGGACGTCAAGAACCCGTTCATGGAGGGGCAGGCGGGATCCGTGGACATCGCCAAAGCCCGCGAGCAGTGGGATGCGCTTTGCGTCGCGTTCGCGGAGGCGGGTGTCGGCGTCGAGGTGCTGGAGCCGACGCCGGGCTGCGAGGACATGGTCTTCGCGGCCAACCAGACCTTCCCCGGCCTCGACGCCGGCGGGAACCGGATCTGCGTCGTTAGCCACATGCGGTTTTCTTCGCGGCAGCGCGAGGTGCCCGCGTACGCCGCTTGGTTCCGCGACCACGGCTACACGGTCGTCGATGCCGTGCCGGAGGGTGCGCTGTTCGAAGGCGGTGGCGACGCGCTCTGGCATCCGGGTCGCCGCTTCATCTGGGCGGGGTACGGGCCGCGCACCGACCTGTCCGCGCACGCGGCACTCGGTCGGGTGTTTGGAGCCGAACTCGGTTCGCTGCGCCTCGCCGACGAGCGCTTCTACCACCTCGACACCTGCCTGTGCGCGCTCGACGAGCGCCACGCGCTCTGGTCTCCCGGCGCCTTTGACGATGCGGGCCGTTTGCTGCTGGCTCGCCACTTCGAGACGCTGATCGAAGTGGATGAAGTGGAGGCGGTCGATGCGATGGCGTGCAACGCTACCGCCTTTTCCTCGCGTGCCGTGGTGATCGATCAGCGTGCGCAGCGGACGATCGCCGCGCTCTCCGCCGCGGGATTCCAGCCGCTCGCCGTCGATACCGGCGAGTTCATGAAGTCGGGCGGCAGCGTCTACTGCCTCAAGCAGTGGGTCTACTGAACCGCTCCCGGATCAACTCGGCAAGACCGGGCGAACTCGCATCCTCGTAGTGGTAGAGCGCCCGCACGGACGGCTTGTCCATCGAAACGATGCGCGCGAGATCGATGGGTGTGCCCACGACGACGACGTCGCAATCGGCAGCGGCGATGGTCGCCTCCAGTTCGCGGACATCGTCTGCGCTGTAGCCGAGCGCGGGAACCACGGACTGCAGGTGCGTGAATTTCTCGTACGCCTTGGCGATGGCGCCCACCGCGAACGGGCGCGGATCGACGATCTCCGCCGCGCCCGCCGCACGCGCCGCGACGAGACCTGCGCCGTATCCCATGCCGCCATGCGTCGTCGTCGGTCCGTCTTCCACGACGAGGACGCGCTTCCCCGCGACCGCCCCGGGATCCGTGAGCACGATCGGGGAGCGTCCGCGCAGGACGACCGCCTCGGAATTGAGTTCCCGCGCGTTCGCTTCGACGGTCTCGATGCCCTCCGCGCTCGCCTGATCGGTCTTGACCACGACGACGACATCCGCCCGCACGAGATTCTCCCGGCTCGGGAAGTAGCGCAACTCATCCCCGGGACGAAGCGGATCCAGCAAAAGGATCGCGAGGTCGGGCTTGATGAACGGGAGATCGTTGTTGCCGCCATCCCAGACGATGACGTCCGCTTCGTTTTCTGCCTCCTCGAGGATGCGCGCGTAGTCGGCGCCCGCGAACACGACACACCCGGCATCGATGTGCGGCTCGTACTCCTCCATCTCCTCGATCGTGCAATGGTGCGCGCCGAGGTCTTCGACCCGCGCGAAGCGCTGCACGACCTGGTCCTGGAGACGGCCGTAGGGCATCGGGTGGCGCAGGGCCGCGGACCGCAGCCCGAGTTCCCCGAGCGTCTTGACCACGAAGCGGGACACCGCACTCTTGCCGCAACCGGTTCGCGACGCGCAGATGCTGATGCACGGCTTGTTCGACTTCAGCAGCGTCCGATCGGGGTCGAAGGTCGAAAACGCCGCGCCCGCCGCGCGAACCCGCTCCCCGAGCCGTTCCACGTGCTCGTAGGTGACGTCGCTGTAGGCGAAGACGACTTCGTCGACGGAGCGGTCCTTGATCGTGCGCTCCAGTTCCGCCTCGGGAACGATCGGGATCCCGTCGGGATAGTGGGGCCCGGCGAGCACCGCCGGATAACGCCGGTCATCGATGTGGGGAATCTGCGCCGCCGTGAAGGCAACGACTTCGATGGAAGGGTCGTTTCGATAGCAGGTGTTGAAGACGTGAAAGTCACGCCCTCCTGCACCGGCGATCAGGACGCGCGGTCGGTTCGACATGGTTCCTCGGTTCTCCCATGCGCGGGCAACTCCACCCGCGAAACTAGAAGGAGTACTCTCGGAACTGTACCCGAGCAGTCGGTGGTCGTTCGTTTGTGCAACTCGTCCGCGCTATAATTCAAAAGGGAGCGGAGCGGTACTGATCTACTCGCCGTATCCCTCCGAATGCAGTGGAGACACGCGGGCAAGGGAGCGACCAAGCGCAGGCGGCCGAGCGGCTGCTCAACGTCGTTCGTGAACTCGTCCTGGAACTCCATCCGCATCGCCGCGAAGTCCTGAAGGCGGGACTCGGCGCCTCCCTGGAGCGGGACTTCGGCATCGACAGCCTGGCGAGGGTCGAGCTGACGCTGCGCATCGAGCGCGCGTTTGCCGTGCGGCTGCCCGAGGAGCTGGTGACCGCCGCCGAGACCCCCGCCGAACTGCTCCACGCCATCGAGGTTGCCGCGGCAGGTGGCGGCGCGCCCGTGGTTCCAGCGTCCGTGTTGCCGTCGGCGCCCGAAGCAGCAGCGCCCGAAGTCGCAGCACCGACCGAGGCCCAAACGCTCATCGACGTGCTGAAGTTCCATGCCGCCCGCCATCCCGAGCGGCCCCATGTCCACCTGCTCGCCGGTCGAGGTGACGCCACCATCGTCACCTATGGAGCGTTGTGGGAAAGCAGCCGCTCGGTTGCCGCGGGTCTGCGCGATCGGGGGCTCGAACCGGGGCGGTGCGTCGCCATCATGCTGCCGACGGGGTTCGAGTTCTTCGAGGCCTACATGGGCACACTTCTGGCCGGCGGCGTGCCGGTGCCGATCTATCCGCCGTTCCGGCGCTCGGCGATTGGCGAGCACTTGCGTCGTCAGGCCGGCATCCTGGCGAACGCGCGCGTTCCCGTGTTCATCGCACAGGAGGAGACGCACGCGTTCGGCCGGTTGATCCGCGCGCAGGTCGTGACCCTGCGCCACATCGTCACCGTCGAGGAGCTGAAGACCAGCGCGGGCGAGGCGGCGTGGCCGCGGGTGCGACCGGAAAGCTCGGCCCTCGTCCAGTACACCTCGGGCAGCACCGGCGATCCCAAGGGCGTCGTGCTCAGCCACGCGAACCTGCTCGCAAACGTCCGCGCCATCGGCCAGGCGCTTGCGGTTACCTCCGAGGATGTTGTCGTGAGCTGGCTGCCGCTTTACCACGACATGGGGCTGATCGGCGCCTGGATGGGCAGCATGTACCACGCCTCCCCGCTGGTGCTGATGCGCCCGCTCTCGTTCATCGGGCGCCCGCAGCGCTGGCTCAAGGCGATCCACCGCTACCGCGGAACGATCTCGGCGGCGCCCAACTTCGCCTACGAACTCTGCTCGAAGCGCATCGCCGACGAGAGCATCGAGGGACTCGACCTCGGCTCGTGGCGCATGGCGGGCAACGGTGCGGAGGCGGTGAGCCCGCAAACTGTGCGCGGGTTCTGCGAGCGCTTTGCGGACTACGGCTTCAAGGCGCAGGCGATGACGCCGATGTACGGCCTTGCCG
>CBDURV010000356.1:0-4984 GCA_965369495.1 uncultured bacterium | reverse complement strand
GTCTCCTGACCGGCCCAGTGGTCCGACCGATGGTCTCCCGACCCTTCTGGAGACCTGCGGTCATGGGGGTCCCGCGGTCCGGAGACCGCGGAACAACGCTGCGGAACTCGCCTCGAGTTTCGTCGCCTGGATTGGAAGCCGAAAGTCTTGGCGACTTCCGCTACCAGTCACTTGGCCACCCGCCGCACCACATACCACGGCGATTGCCAGCCGACGGGATTTCTCGTGCTGAATCCGCCGGCTTCGATGAAGAGGTAGTCGTCGCCGCCGATCTCTTTGAAGACCATCTTCATCACCTGATAGCGGTCCAGATCCATCAGGTTATCCCCGGACCAGATCCGCAACGCATCGCTGGTTAATCCCTTGTCCTTGAGGGTAATCCTTGTGAACTCGGGACGACCGGGGTTCATCTGCTTTTCGAGATTGAACTCGTCGACCGTCGCCACTTGGTCAATGACCGTCCAACTGCCTAGCACGCTCGCGTTGGCGACGAACGGTCCATCGTAGTGGAACATGTCGTCCCCGGTCTGCAACTCAGCTTTGTCGGGATCCTGTTTTGCCTGCCACTCGGACGACAGCATGGGAATCACGGTGGCGGACTTGCGAACCGCCTCGTCGTTGATGGGCGGAAGCTTCATTTCCTCGATCCAGAGGCTGAAGATTCCCTGCGGAACCGGCGGCATCGTCACAATCGCTCGGCTACCATATCTGAGAAAGGTGGTGGCCGCGATCGTCACCTCGCCCCTGTTGAACTCCTCGACGAACTCTTTCGTGATCTCGGCACCGGGGGGTTGGGCGCCTGGGCGTCGGCCGACGCCGTTCTTGGTTTCTATCAGGTGCTTGCCGTTGACGTAGATCCGGTAGCCGTCGGCGCTGCCGACGTGCTGACCGGTACCGACACGAATCCGATAGAGATAGCCCGGCTTGAGCGGTGGGAACTTGAAGGTTCCGCGCACCAACAGGGCTTCCTTGTCCCAGAGCGTCCGCATCGGGTCGGCGTGTGCGCAGTTGGGATTGGAGCACGGCGCGGCGTCGGTCACGAGCTTGCCCTGGTACTGGCCGATGGGCGTCTGGCCCTTCTTCCACCCGGCCTTGCCGGAGTCGAAGTCCGGCGCGAACCAGTTCTCCATCCCCCTGGGATACGTCACCTCGCGGTACCGCCAGGGCGTGACGTCATAGGCCAGCTTCTCCGGCGGATCAAAGGTGAAGTAGTCCCACTGCGCGTTCTTCAGGTCGGGCCCGAAGGCATGCCAATCGTAGTCGTCGACGTCGACCTTGCCGTACAGGTCCACCAGACCGTCGATCGCGCCGAAGACGAAGGAATTCTGTCTGACGGCTTCGACCTCGGGCAGCAGGCGTCTGCGGTTCTTGCCGATGTACTCGTAAATCAACTGGTCGCGGATGATGGGGGTGATCGCCTTTCTCAGTTCGGGACCGAATTGTTCGGGATCCGCGCTCAGGAAAACACTGGCGTAAGGCAGTGGATCGTGAGGAAAACGCTGCTTGGCGATTTCGTAGAGCACATCGTATCCGCCCTCCACTTCGGCCAACGTGGTGGCGAGCAATTCCATCTGCGAGTCGTAGGTCGTGGTGATGTCCTGGCCGCCGGGGGCGGTCTTCACGCCAGCAAATCCGGTGTATGCCTCCTTCAGCGCCAGCGCAGCCAGCTGCTGCACCGCGGGGCTCGCATTGCGAAGATTGTCGGGCAAGGCCCCCCATCGAACCGGTCTCGTCGCGTTGTACACCTGCGAGGTCCGGAGCATGTCCCCGATTGCTGGCAGGACCTTCTGGTAGCATCGCGCATCCGCCACCACCGGGGCCAGCGCAATGAGGGCCGACTCTTGCAGCCACCAATCCTCGTGCTCCAGGTAGGGCCGGATGAGATCGACGTGTGGGACGACTAGGTCCGTCGGCATGCGTCCGATGAGCTTCAAGGCGATTTCCTTGACCCACCACGATTCCGCTGGGTCTTTCACCATCTCGACCACGAGGTCGACGCCGTCGGGTTCGAGAAACTCCACCAACTCGTCGCCAGAAAGGCGGCCGACGATCGCATCGAGAATCGCGCGGCGGACGCGCGGCTCGTTCGTTTTGAACAGCTCCCTCGCGAGTTCCGTCCTGATCGCGCCGCCGCCGCCTCCCCCGCCAAGGTAGGCGCTGTCGATGCCCATCACCTTGCGCGCCGCGATCAGGCGGATGAAGTAATCGTGGTGGTGGGCATAGCGGCGCAGCGTGTCGTCGCTGACGTCCCGTTTCACGAGTCTCGCGAGCAAGGGACGGCCCGAATCCTTCGCGAGCGTCTCACCAGAAAAGTCGGGGCGGTTGCCGTCCTTGTCGGCGGCCGGCTCGATCGAGGCGAAGGCGTCATCCGCCTGGGTGCCCCACGGGCGCTCCGGCAGCTGATATTTCTTCGAGAACTTCGAGGAAGGCGCGCCGGTGATGCGCAGCGTCTTGCGCGGGATAGTGTAGGCTAGGGCGTAACCGCCGCCCCATTCGACGTTGTCGTAGCGCGCCCCGCCTAGGATGCCGAACGAGCCGTCCCACCTCCGGGAAAGGTCGTAGTGCCACTGCCGGTTGTCCATGAATTCGCGGTATTGCTTCGGCTTCGTGTCGTGCAGCAGACCCATTGCCGCGCTGCGCCAGATCTCGCCAATCCCACCGCCGGTGTGGCCGTGCAGCATGAAGGTGGTGGTGTAGAAGCTGGTCATGGCGGCGGCATCGCGTGCCCCGGCGTAGACCGACTGCTCGCCGCCCGGGGTCAGCGAGGCGGCGGCCGCCATGGCGAAGGCCAGGTTGCCGTTCTTGCCGTTGTCGACGAAACCAACTTCCGGCTTGTTGTTGCCGTAGAGGTTGTTGCCCCGCCCGGCCCAGCGGTAGAAGTGGGCGAGCGCACCGTGCAGGGCGTGGCCGGGAACGTTCACGCCGCACTCCTTGGCAAGCAGCAGGAAGGTGACGACCGCGGTGCCGCCGGCATTGAGGTGCCCGCCGCCGCCCCCGTAGGTGACGTTCGCAACCCCCCCGCGTCCGGCCCAGCCGTTGAGGTACTGGGCTTTCACCGCGTTATCCACCCACTTCTGAATGGTCGGGAGCACCGAATCGTCGCCGGTGCGCAGATAGTATTCAGTCAACGGGATCCCGCCGTAGCCGAGGTGCCATGCGTAGGTCGGCGCTCCCTTCAGTCCCTGCGCCCATTTCCGCACCACCTCCAGGTCCCTGTCCTCCCCAGTAGAGAGGAGGAAGAGCATCCCGATTCCGCCGAAGCCCTCATGGGATCCGGGCTTCGCCAGATAGTCGGCGAAACCGCGAACGATCTTGTCCGATTTGGAACACTTCAACGGCCACGTCTTGCTGTACGCGCCGAGCACGGGGATCTTCACGATCACGTGCTCTACTTTGGCGTCTGCGTTTTCTTTAACCGTCAACTTCAGCACCCCGTCGCGCGCTTCCGCCGCCGCGAGGATTTGGCCGAGTTGGATTCGAGGGTCGATACCCGCCAGTCTCTGGCCGTTGATCGACTCGATGATCTGCCCTGCCTTGAGCTTTCCGGTCGCCGCTGCCGGGGAGCCTTCCTCGATGCTGTGGATCTGCATCGTGAAGGCCGGCTGGATCAAGTCAATCCCCATCCCGACCGGCCCAAAACGAGTGATCGTTTGCAGTGACTTGTCCGGGCTAGGCGCCGTGGAGAACAGGGGCGGCTCCTTGTAGTAAGAGTCCGCAGCCGTGGCAAAGCCGCCCGCCCACAGGCAAGCCGCCGCCAAGAGCAAGCTGATCTTCTGATTCCCTTTCATGATGTGACTCTTCCGCAATGAATTGACGTGGTTGATTCCTCTGCGATGCAAACGATCAAAATGCTGTTTTCTTGCGCGAATCCCAGCGACCAACGGGAGCGAATTCTTACATCCGAGCAGTAGCTCGACTTTGGCTGGCGGCCCTGCCGCCCTGCGACGCGGGAACCGCAGCCGCTATTTCTCGTCCTATTGAGAGCCGGACTTCGGTTGTTGTCTCTCCGCCTCGTCGGCCTTTGCGGCGGGTTTGTTCCGCGGGCGAAGACGAAGCGTGACCTTCGAGCCGACCCTGGGAAGCGTACTGACATCGACCTGCCACATCAACGCATCGTTGGCTTTCGCATGCATGCCCGGAAGGCAGAGAAGTTCGTCGCCAAAGGTGGCGATCGAAATCACGTTTCCGCTCTCATCGGCCAAGTAGTTGCGTGGACCCGGCCCGTTATCGCGCAAATGCGATCCGGCAAAAAGAAACGTCTTGGGAAACTCGATATCCTCATCGGCGTCACCCTCGCGACCAGTCCCCTCGTCAACGGCGAAGACACCGGAACCCTTATCGGACCGGGCTACGAAATCGCTGATTGCGCGTTCGACCATCTGGCCGTCCTCATCTTCAAAAACAAGATAGACGTCCACCGGATCGCCCCGTGGCGGAAGGTGAACCCACCTTGTTCCCTGATCGTGGACCGCCCTGCTCATGGCGGGGTTGCCGTTGTTCGCGCCAAGCAGGAGCAGCGCCGTGTGGATGTGCATAGGCCTGGCGTCGACTGCCACGATCGATTCGTGCTCCTTACTCCCCTTCGTGCAGGCGATCAGTTCCAGCATCCCTTCATCGAGACAAGTCGTAGCCTCGATGTCGACGCACCGCTTCTGAAAGTTGATCACCAGGCCGGGCAGCTTGACGTTCTTGCGGGCAGGCTTGGCGGCAGACTTCTCCGGAACAGGCTCTTGGTCAGACGCGGGTTCCGTTCCACTGCTGACGCCTGAGAACAACACCACGACCAGCACGAAGAACGCGGCTAAGCAGTACTCAGAGACAAATGCGCGGTTGCCGCTTCTGAAATCGAGTAATGAGCATTGCTTCTTGGCATGGCAACCGTGTGACCATTCGTCACGACCGCTTAGCGATTGACTTCGACGGCAGAACAGCATGGGAGGTCTCCAGGGGGCGGGAGTCTGCGTCTTTTGCTTGGCGGCAGGCC
>CBDURV010000355.1:0-4986 GCA_965369495.1 uncultured bacterium | reverse complement strand
CGGAGGGCGGAGAGGAAGTCCTTGTTCCCCTCGATGAGGAAGCCCTCGCCCTTCTGGGCGACCGCCTCGACATCCGCTTCGCCCTTGGCCGCCTCGCGGCACCAGTACTTGAGCATGGAGAGCACCGCCTCCTCGTTGGAAGTGGTGAAATCGACGCCGCGCTTCTCCTTGAGCTGCTGCTGGATGGAGGCGAGGTTGTCCTGACTGAGGATGATACGGGGCATTCTGGGTACTCGTCGTGCTTGTAGGCGCTCTTAGAGGCGCGTTACTACTTGGTGTTCCAGGCGTGCTTCTTGAGCGCACCCTTGGCCGTCGGGATCGTCACTGTAATCCGCCAGCCCTTCGGATTCACCTTTCGGCGATACCAACCTTCGGCCAGCGTCTCGGCCAGTGCCCATTCGCTGGACTGGCGCGCTTTGGGCATGGCGTTCTTCTGCTTGATTTCCAGCTCAATCGGGAAGGTCAGTTCGATGCTGTCCTTGTCGGGATCGAGCAGCATAAGCGACTTCTTCGTGCCCGCCTTGCGGTCGACGACGACGCCCTGCTTCGGGTCCAACATCAAGATCGCCTCGGGCGGCGAGCGCTTGGAGCGGCCCGTGAGGCCGATAAACCCGTACCAGTAGATGACGTTCCACTCGCCGGCCGGAATCTCCTGCTCGACCCAGACGCCCACCTGCTCCTTCTGCTTGACGGTCGCCGCCTCGAACGCGTCGGGCGCGGCCGGCACCGGGGGCTCGTTCGCCTTGAGCTCTTCCAGCTTCGTGCCGCGCGCTCCCTTGAGCGACTTTTCCCACTCCTTGCGCGCCTTGCGCGCCTTTTCCAGCTTTTTCCACGCCGCCGGCTTCATGGGCACGCCGGCGCGCAGCGGGACATCGGAACGGAGCACGCCGAGGAAAAAGGCTCCGTCCTTCGCCCTTTTCTTCACCTTCCAGTCTTTGGCCATCTGGTTGCTGCCGGTCTTGGTCATCTTGGATGACCAGAAGGGGGCGAACGCGACGCCCATAGCCTTGTCCTGGATGTAGGTGTAGCCGTCGGCGGCGTTCGACTTCACGAAGTGCGTGACATCGGCGCCCGCCATGCGCGGCATGGCATAGCCGTGGATCGGCGGATCCCAGCGGCTCAGGCGCGCGTTGTAGGACATGCGGCGAATCGTGTGCAGCGCCAGGTCGTAGCCGGGTTGCTTGTGGCGGATGAGGCGCAAGCCGAGCGAGTCGGCGCGGTTGGGATAGTCGAGCGTCAGTTCCGCACCGATGTTGCCGGTGCGGGTCGAGATCTGGATAAAGCGATAGCCGGAGCCGAACGCCCCGCCCTTCGCGATCAGCGCGGCGTTGAAGAGCCCACGCGCGAAATCGATGTTCGGCTTGGGCGCGACCATCGGGTGCAGGTCCCAGAAGGTGCGCGTCAGTTCGTGGACATTGCCGAGAATGTGGCGGTTGCCGAAATCGGAGTCGCCGGCGGCCACCGAATCGTCATCGACGGGCAGCGGACCATCCCGGCAAGCCTTGTTCTCGCCGAAGGCGAAGCGGGTCGGCTGCTTGCCGTGCTCCCAGCGGCCGACGCCGGGGTGCTGGCGCGCGTTGGGCTTGTCATTGCGCGCCATGCGCTCGAACTCGTACTCCGACGGCAGGTGGCCGCCCGCCCATTCGACGAACGCCAGCGCCTCGATCGGCGCGATATCGCGAATCGGGTAGTTCTTGAAGTCTTTCGCGCGCAGGCGGGCGCGCGCGAACATGGGCGCCAGCTTCGGATCGACCGGCACGATGAACGCGTTGTTCGGGGCGGCCCGGACGTCGCAGTACTCCTTGCCGGTGTTCAGGCCGGAGAGCTTGCACCAGCCGTACCAGTGGTGGGGTACGGGATGGCTGTAGAAGACGAGTTCGATGCCCGCAGGCAGGAAGATGTTCTTGAGCTTGTCGTCGGGCTTTTCGGGCGCGTTGCCGGCCGGCCACGTCTTCGCCTTGACCATCGCGTCGTAGACGATCTGCCAGTTGAGGCCGTATATGCCCTTCCACTGCTTGTCGATCGGATCGCCGAGGTGCCGGATGTGCTTCTTGGCCAACATCTCGAGCGTGTCGTTCGCTCCCGTCAGGTGCTTCACAAGGAAGTTGCGGTCGAGATAGAGCTTCCACTGCGCGTTGGTGATCTCGAACTGGCCGCCGTAGAAGGCGGGCAGATGGATCGGGTTCGGGTAGCGTCCCCAGACCTCGATGTGGAACGCCGCCTTCTGGACGTCGTTGTTGGCGCGCGCGACGTAGTCTTCGCGCGTGCAGCCCGGTTGCACAGTGCCCGCGGGAATCAGCACCATCCCGGGGGGCGCGGTGGGGGCCGCGTCGGCGCGCACCGACGGCGCGGTCACGGCAACGAGAATCAACAACGCGACGGGCAACGTCGCGGCGGCAGTCTTTTTGGCTCGAGTCACAGGCTTCAAGTTTAGCAGTCCCTCCGTGCGCGTCTTTTTCCGTGTGCGAGCTGGAGAAGTTCGGATTTGCTGCCGAGGCGCGCACGACCGACCGATATTCATGAAGGGGGTCATTGGCCTTTGTCCCCCAGCATCTTGTGGATTGAATATTGTCCCGTCGGGCGGGCCTTGCTAGGTTGGGTCGAGCTAGCAGCCGTGAAAGCCGCAACACGCCTGTGGGCAAGGAGGCGTTGACATGGGGAGTTTCGAAAAACTCGGGATCCTCGTGATCGTGGTCATCATCGTGATGATTCTTGCGGTCGCGATTTATCAGTGGGGCGGGACGGAAGATCCGATCCCGGCCGGAGCCGGATTCGGCAGTCGCGCCCAGAGCGGCACCGAGATGCGTATCAAGGGATCCGCCGAAAAGCGGGTGCGGGAGAAGTACTACGTTCCCGACACCGACACGGACGAAGCGGGGGGGGCCGGTTTGGCCGTCGCCACCCGCAACACGTGGGCGGGCGACATTCCCAAGTTCCACCGCGTGCGTCACGGCGATGTTGTCTGGAAGCTGGTCGTGAACCACTGGCGGCTCAAGGAGAGCTTCAGCGACGCGATTACGCGCGCCAATCCTGATCTCGACATGAAGCTCCTGCGCCCCGGCCAGATGATTCGCATCCCCAATCCCAAGGCCTACCGCATCGCGCCCGCGAAGCGGAAGAGTCCCGCGGTCGATCGCCGCAACCTGCGCCGCTACGAGGTTCAGGAGGGTGACTCGCTCGGCTCGATTGCCCAGCAGCACCTGGGGGGGGCCTCGCGCTACGCCGAAATCATCGAGCTCAACCCCGGTCTCAAGCCGCGTAACCTCAGGCCGGGCCAGAAGATCTTCCTGCCGCGCAAGTAGTCGGGCCGGTGCGGCTGGCGCTGAAACGGGGGTGTTTCGAATCGAGACGTCCCCGTCTCGGCGCCAGTGGCCGGCTTTCTACTCATGCGTGATCCCCGAACTCCCGATACGAGTGATGCATGGCCCGTAGTGCGAGCCACGCAGGGAGTCCGAGATGTCCATCAGTGTAATTCGAACGGTGACTGTCCTCGCCCTGTTTGCGGCGGGAGTCGTGGCACAGGATGCGCCCGCGAAGGAGACGGCGAAAGCCGCTCCGAAGGCTGACCAGCCCAAGGCGGCAGTGCCCGACGCGGAGCAGGCCAAGGCGCCGCAGACGACCAAGAAGAAGAAAAAGGAGCCGAGTCGCGTCCTGCGCCCCGAAGAGGTGCCGGGCGAACTGATGCGACTCAACACCAAGGCCGACATCAAGGCGGAACTCAAGATCCGCACCTACGCCGGCCGTCCCGTGCTGTTCAGCGGCGTCATCCGCAATGGCAAGCTCATCGAGCGCCTGATCGATCGTCGCTTCGTGCCGCAAAAGACCGTCGGACACCCGCGCTGCGGCGTGCGAATCTGGTGGGGCGGCAACTCCGATGGCTACATCTTCTTCCGCTACTCCGCCATCGAGACGCTCACGATCACCGGTAAGCTCAGCGCCGAGGAGCGCCGCGAGATCATGCGCCGCCTCAAGGCGAAGCGCGAGGGACGCACACTGGACGAGCCCAAGACGGACGCGCCGTCGAACGTGCTCGACGCCGCCCATCTCGAGAAGATCGACAATATGGGCACCGCGGAGCGCGAAGCCTTCCTGCTGACGCGCTTTCCCCCCGACAAGGGCTGGTCGCCGAAGCGTTACCGCGAACTCAAGCGCAGTAAGATCATCGATCAGGTGACCCTTTCCCCGGAGCAGGAGCTCTTCGTAAAGTACTTCCGCCAGTTGGAGGACGCTCGCTACCAGATGCTCCGCGACGCTCCGCGTAAGGTCGAGAAGTTCGAGCCCGGAAGTGCCGAAGACAACAAGAAGGAATCCCCCGAAACCGCCGCTCCGCCCGAAAAGGCCGGCGACGAATAGCCTTTTGGCGGTGCTGCTTGCGCCGCTATCGATTCTTTACGGCGCCGTTGCCGCCTTGCGGGCCCACCGCTGGCAGCAACGGCGCCGCCGTCTTTCCAGGCCGGTTGTCTGCGTCGGCAACCTCACGTTCGGGGGCACCGGCAAGACTCCCACGGTGATCTTCCTCGGTGCGTGGTTTCGCGCGCGCGGTCTGCGGGTCGCGATTTTGAGCAGGGGCTATCGCGCCGAGGGGCCCGAAGGCAACGACGAGGCGCGTGTCATCGCCCGCCACCTGCCGGATGTGCCGCACTTCCAGGATCCCGATCGTTACCGCGCGGGTTCGGCGCAGCAGGACAACTTCGATCTCTTTTTGCTGGACGACGGTTTCCAGCACCATCCCCTTCATCGCGATCTCGATCTGGTCTTGATCGATGCGACGGATCCGTTCGGCGGCGGCTGGTGTCCGCCCGGAGGTCGTTTGCGCGAGCCGCTTTCGTCGCTTTCGCGCGCGAGCGCCGTCGTAATCACGCGCGCCGATCTCGTTGCGCGCGAGGATCTCGGCGAGACCATGCGCGAGGTGCGCGCCCGGACCACCGCACCGGTCGCGACCGCGCGCTTCGCGCCGGCCTGCGAGCGCGACCTTGCCGGCCAGCA
>CBDURV010000354.1:0-4988 GCA_965369495.1 uncultured bacterium | reverse complement strand
GCGACAAGGCCGGCCGGCAGTCCCGCCACGTAGCGGTTGAGGGGGTCGGTTTCCGCCGCCGGTGCCGGGCGTCCGCGCGACTCCGCGTAGGCGCGCCCGATCGTCTCGACGGCGAGTCGGGCCGACGCGTCGGTCGGCAGCGCGATGTTGCCGAAGATCACGCCGACCCGCGCGCGATCGAGTGTCTCGGTGCGTCCGGCTTCGAACGCAGCCTTGGCCGTGTGCAATGCGACGTGAAACATCGGGTCGAGTCCGCGCAGTGTTTCGGCATCGATCGCGAGCCCGCCCAGGTCGGGCTGGAAGTCGTCCAACAGGCAGGCGCGTCGCGAATAGACGTGGTCGATCTTGGCGACCTCGGGGTCGTAGGCGACGTCGGGCGCGAGCACCCAGCGGTCCGCCGGCACGTCGCGCGCTGCATCGCGGCCCGACTCGACGATCCGCCAGAAACTCTCCAGATCGTTCGCGCCGGGAAACACGCCTCCCAGCCCGACGATGGCGATGCGCCGCGATTCCTGCAAGGGGTCGTTCCTACGACTTGGCAGGCTTGGCGGGCAAGCTGTTGCGCGTGAACGCGTGGTCGAGCGCTCCGTCGATGGCGCAGGCGTAGTCCAGGAGTCGCGCGATCACCGTGCCGTCTTCCGCGCGGAATTCGAAGTCCGCGCGCAGCATCGACTCGGTCGACTCGCGTACCCACCCGACCACCTGCACGGAGGCTTTCTTGAAGACGCCGAACTGCCGATACGCGCCGATTTTCGTCGGCAACGACGGGCTGCCCAGGAACTTCCGCGTCCACAGAATCGCGAGCTGGAACGCGGCGTCCACCGCGAGCGGATCCGTGAAGAACTTGCGGCGCAGCGGCGCAACCATCCACTCGATCGGTCGCGGCGCGGTCTTCACCATCGCGGTCAAACCCTTGATCGACCAGCCGTCGACCGTTTCGACCGCCTGGAAGTGGGGGCCGTGGAACAGCAGGTCGCCATAGAGCGAACGCGTCTCGTCGTACGCGGCCAACTCCGTGGGGTCGGCGGCCGGCGCGGGCGCTTCCTCGGTGCCCAGCAGGACCTCCGCACGCGCATACAGCGTGTCCTGTTCGCCGCGCAACTCGACGCGCACGCGGAACAGCGCACCGTCCTTGCGCGCCTTGTCGGCATGCATGCGCAGGTGGATCGACTTGCCGCTCAACACGATGCCGCGCATCACCTGCAGGCCATCGACGCCCAGGAAGGGTAGTCCCGGATTGGCCTGCGCGGCGGCGTGCGCCAGCCACTCCTGTGTCATGGCCAGCGGCAACACCGCGCGGCCGTCGATGACGTGCGACGTCAGGAACGCGTGTTTTTCGGTATCGATCTCGTGTTCGACCACGAGCGGCAGTTCACTGGGCGTGACGAGCGGCGCGCGGCTTCGCGGTCCCAGCACGACCGTCTCGACAGCCGTGCGGGCCGACGTCAGTTCGCGCGCGAGGTAGTTCGCACCGGCTTCCAGCGGGATGAGCGAGACGCCCTCCTTCTGGAAGACCCCGCGCAGCGACGCATCAACCATGCCGCCATCCCACGGTCCCCAGTTGAGCGACAATACGCGGCAATCCGGATAACGCGCGGCGGTGTCGAGGGCCATCTTGTTGAGCACCTCGTTGGCCATCGCGTAGTCGACCTGTCCCTTGCGGCCAAAGCGCGCGGTGGACGAGCTGAACAGGATCATCGTGCGCAACTCGCGCGGGTCGAGTGCGGCGAGCACGTTGCGCAGGCCGCCGACCTTGGTGTCGTACACGCGGTCGAAGCTCTCCGCGGTCTTGTCGAGAATCAGCTGGTCCGCCAGCACGCCCGCGCCGTGAACGACTCCGCGAACGGGGCCGCGCTGCGTCGCGATCGCCTTGCCGACCGCCGCGGCGTCACGCACATCCGCGGCGTGATAGGTAACCGTGGCGCCCGCCTCGCGCAGCGCATCCAGGTTGGCCCGAATCTCGCGATTCGCGAGACAGCTCTGCACGGCCGCCTTCAGTTCGCGCGGTGCGAGCTTCTTGTCCGCACGTTGCAGCATCGCTTTTTGCCGTACTGCATTTTGAATGGCGGCGGCATCGACGAGATCGCGGCTCCACTCAGGCTCCTCGGCTGGAAGTTCGCTGCGGCCCAGGATGAGCAGACGCGGCTTGTAGGCGCGAGCCAGCGCAAGGCACGCCCCGGCCGTCACGCCGCGCGCGCCGCCGGTCACGACGACGAGATCGTCCTCGCACATCGGTCGGCTCGACGGGTCGGCTACGTAGGAGTGGCTCAGGAGTTCGAGAACGCGTCGGCCGTCGGGGGCCACGCCGACCTCGGCCGGGCCCGTGGAGAGTAGCTCGTCGGCGAGCGTGCTCGCGACGTCGTCGATGTCCATCCAGTCCGGCGCGCGGTCGAGGGCACGGCATTGCACCGACGGCCACTCGTGCGACGCGGACTTGGTCAGTCCCGCCAGGCCGCCCGAAAGCGGGTCGGCGAGCGGGCCGCCCAGTAGGCCAAAGCCGCCGTCGAGGCGCGAGACGGTCGCGAAGATCGCTGCCGAGTCGTTTGCGGTCTTGATCAGTGCGGGTGCTGCGCGTTTGGCTATGCGCCACGCGCTCTTCAGCGCCGCGTCGTTCATGCCGCCCGCGGGCGCAAGCACAACGAGACCGCTCAGCGTCGCGGGCACCGCGCCCGGGCGACGCGGCCCGACGACTTTGGCCACGATGCCGCGCGCTTGCAGTGCGGCGGCAAGCGCGGGTGCGAGTTTCGAATCGTCATCGGTGATCCAAAACGTCGCGCCCGACTTCACGCCCGTCGGCGAGCGGGTCGCGGTCGGTGCGAGCTTGGCGGTCAGCTCGAACACGTCGAGTGGTGCTGGGGTGGTCGTTGCCAGTGGGGCAACCTGTGGAACCGCCTGCGGCTCCTCTTCGGCGGGAGCGGCAGCGGCTTTCGGCGCGGCTTCTGCGTTGCCGAGGTATTCCGTGATTTCGCGCAGCGTACGCAGCCGGCCAAGCTGGTCGGGCTGAACGGTGGGCGCGTCGGGCAGGCGCTCCTGCATGGCCGAGAGGATCTCGACGCGCTTGATCGAGTCAATGCCCAGGTCCGCGTCGAGCTCCATGTCGAGTTCGAGGATGTCCTGCGGATATCCGGTCTTCTCGGCCACGACCTCGAGCAGCACGGAACCGATATCCTGGCTGCCGGTCGCTGCGGGCGCGGTGGCGGTGCCGTTCCGGGGCGCTGCTTCAACAACGACAGGTTCCGGCGCCACGACGGGTGCCGGCATCGGCGCCGGGGGGGCGACGGGTGCGATCGGTGCAGCCGGCGCGATGGGTGCGGGTGCCACCGGCGCCAGCGGAAGGGCGATCGGTGCGACGGTCGCCATCGGAACGCCCACGGACGCGTTCAGCAGGTTCTGCTGCTGCAGGATGAGCGCGTGGAACTGATGTTGCGACGCGGCCTGTCCTTCGAGGAACTGCTGGTGCAAACGCGCGGTCTGCTCCTGCAGTCGGGAAAGCGCGACCATGTTGTCCTGCGTGATGCGCAGCGCATCGATCAGGGGGCTGTGCTGCCCGGCTGCGGGTACGCCTGCGGTGGCCGGGCGGGGTGCCTTGACGGGACGGTCCATGGTTTGCTTCTTTCGAGTACGAATATTGGCCCCGCCGATCGCGAAGCTCAAGGAATGCCCGGCTTTGGTCGCCGGTTGGTGCGCCCCGACCGCGCGGGAGCCGAATTCGGCATCCCAGCGGGTGAGGTCCACCGTGTGGCCGCGCGCGGCGAGTTGGGCCAGCGCGCGGGCCAGATCGGTCATTCCGGAGCGTCTTCCGGTGGAGGCTTCGATTGCAATCGCGGGCGTCTTCTCGGTTTCGAGGATCGCGCCGACAAGAGAGGTCAGCGTGGCCGCGGGACCGACTTCCAGGAACGTGCGCACGCCCGCGTCGTGCATGGCACGAATCTGGTGTACGAACTCGACCGGCTGTGCGAGTTGGTTCGCCAGCAGTTCGCGCGCGGCTCCAGCGTCGGCCGGGTACGGCTCGCCCGTCGTGTTGGCGTACACGGGCATGGTCGCCTCGTGCATCTCGATCGACTTGAGTGCAGCGAGGAACGGAACCGCGGCGTCCGAGACGAGCTTGCTATGGAACGCCGCGCTCACCGGCAGGCGACGGCTGTCGATGCCGCGCGCGCGCAGCGCCGTCTCCGCGCGATCGATCATGGGCGTCGCGCCCGACAACACGACCTGCGTCGGCGCGTTGCGGTTCGCGATCACGAGATCGAGCGAATCCTCTTTCAGGATCGCTGCGGCGTCCTCCGCCGTCATGCGCAACGCCAACATCGAACCGCGATCCGAGCCGTTCTTGTCGGCCATCAAGCTCCCGCGCGTCGCCGCGAGTGACTGCAGCGCCTGCGCGTCGAGACGGCCGCCTGCGCACAACGCGGTGAGTTCGCCGAAGCTGTGCCCGCCCGCCGCGTCTGCGTGCACGCCGAAGTGCTGGAGTACGCGCCACGCGCCGAGGCTGACGGCACCGATCGCCGGTTGTGCGATCGCGGTGTCGCGCAGCGTGAGTTCGTCCGCTTCGGCATGCGTCGCATCGAATGTCGGCTGCGGATAGATGCGATCGCTCAGTCGCCCGTCTTCAAAGCTCGCGTCGGCGGTCTGCAGCGCGTCGAGCATCTGCGGGAAGCGGCAGGCGAGATCGCGCAGCATGCCGGTGCGCTGCGAACCCTGACCGGGGAAGAGGATCGCCAAGTCGCCGGCGCATGCGCCCGAGCCGTAGTAGATGCCGTCCGGCGTGGACCACTCGGCCTCGCCGGATGCAAGCTGCGACTTGGCCCGCTCGAACATCTCTTCCGGCAACGTCGCTTCGCGTTCGGCGACGACAACGAGACGGCACGGCGCCTCGACGTCGAACGACTCGCGCGAAATCGCGGCGACCTCGCGCCATTCGTTCCAAGACGTCGCGGCATCGGGCAGCTTCGCGCAGATCGCCTCCGCGGTGTCGCCCGAATAGGCGA
>CBDURV010000353.1:0-5000 GCA_965369495.1 uncultured bacterium | reverse complement strand
GCCGGGTTTCCATGTTCGAGCCGATCCACGGTTCCGCGCCCAAGTACAAGGGCCAGAACAAGGCGTGCCCGGTCGCGACGATCAACGCGGTGCTGCTGATGCTCGACTTCCTCGGCGAGCGCGACGGCGCGCAGATCATCGAGAACGCCATGGCCTCGGCGCTGCGATCGAAGAAGATTCCCTCCCTCCGCGCGGGCGCGATCCCGACCAACGAGGCGGGCGACATCATCGTCGAAGAGATCAAGGCGCAAGCGGCCGGAAGCTAGGGCCCGGCCGTGATCCCGGTCGGCGACTACCCGAATCCGCCGCGCGCCCAGTGGGTGACGCGCGCCCTGATCGGGATCAACATCGCCGTCTACCTGTTCATCTCAGTGCCCATGGAGGGCCGCACCCTCAATGCGGAGGAGCGCAAGGATCCCGCGATCCGCGCCGCGCTCGACGAGATGTGGACCGAGTTGTACGCGGCGCCGGAGGCCGAGCAGGGCGTGTCGCGCGCGGCGTGGGAGTTGCACAGGGTGAGCGCCTACGAGGTCTTCATCTTTCGCTTCGGCTTCCGCCCCAGTAGCCCCAGCCTGATCGGCCTCTTCTTCTGCATGTTCCTGCACGCGGGGTTCAGTCACCTCGCCGGCAACATGCTGTTCTTGTGGATCTACGGCGACAACGTCGAGTACCGCCTGGGCCCGGTCGCGTACGTCGGCTGGTATCTGGGCACCGGCATCGTCGCGACGCTGACGTTCGCGGTCCTCGACAGCGACTCCGCGATTCCACTCGTGGGTGCGTCGGGTGCGATTTCGGGGGTGCTGGGGTTCTACCTGCTCTGGTTCCCGCACAACTTCGTCAAGGTCTTCTTCTTCTTCCCCTTCTTCGGCATCATCCCCATCCGCGCCTATTGGATCCTCGGGATGTACCTGGTCATCGACAACATCCTGCCGATGGTCACCTCGCGGGGCGGCAACGTGGCCCATGGCGCGCACCTTGGTGGTTTCGCGGCGGGTCTCGCCGTCGCGTACGGCTACAACAAGCTGCGCGGCAAGCTGCCGACGCCGGAGCCCGACCGGTTTTCACCCTATCGGCCTTCACACGGCGGTCCGGCGGAGCCGAAGTGGCGCGAGACCGAACCGGTCCCGGACGCGCCGGGGTCCGACGCCAAGGGAACGTTCGAGGACGCGATTCACGCGGGCCGCATGGAGGACGCCGCGCACGCTTTTGCGCGCCTCAACCGCAAGGGCGGAACGCCGCCGTCAGCCGACAGCGTCTTCCGTCTGGGCCAGTGGCTGTATGCGGAGTCGTTCGTGCACGATGCGGCGAGCGTGTTCCGCTACTACCTCAACCGGTTCCCGCGCGGCGAGGATCTCGACCGCGTGCACCTCGGACTGGGCGTGCTGCTGTCGCGCATGTTGGGCAACCCCGCGGCGGCGCGCGAGCATCTGCTGCAGGCGATCGAGCTGACCGACACGGCGACGATCGCAGACACCGCCCGCGCCGAGCTTTCTAGGATCGATCGCTGAAACGCGCCAGGCGCGCGCAGCCCTCTTCGATGTCCTCGTCGGAGGTGGCGTAGGAGAGGCGGATGTTGGTCGCGGCGCCGAACGCCTCGCCCGCGACGACGGCCACGCGCTCCTCGTCGAGCAGTCGCGCGCAGAAGTCGAGCGGCGTCGTGCCGGTCGTTTCGTTGAGGCGCGCGGCGATGTCGGGAAAACAGTAGAAGGCGCCGGTGGGCGGGAAGAGCGTAAAGCCGTCGATCTTCTCCAGCAACGAGACCATCAGCAGACGGCGGCGGTCGAACGCCTGGCGCATCTCCTCGACCGGTTCGCGCGGTCCCGTGAGTGCGGCGAGGGCCGCAGCCTGCGAGATCGCCGCCGGGTTGGAGGTGGAGTGCGACTGGTAGCGCGTCATCGCCTTGATCACGTCGGACGGGCCGGTCGCGTAGCCGATGCGCCAGCCGGTCATGGCATAGGACTTCGACACGCCCTGCACGCTCACGGTGCGATCGGCCAACTCCGGGCAGGCGGCGGCGAACGAGCAGAACTCGGTGCCGGCATAGACCAGTTCGCGGTAGATCTCGTCGCTCACGATCACGACCTGCGGGTGCCGCTCCAGCACCGGAACCAGCGCGCGCATCTGCTCCTTGGAGTGCGTGACGCCGGTCGGGTTGCCGGGGCTGACCATGACCAGCACGCGGGTGCGCGTCGTGATCGCCGCCTCGAGCCGCTCCGGGGTGAGGATGCAGCCGTCCGGCCGCGTGTCGATGCAGATCGCTTCCGCGCCGGCGGCCGCCACCATCGAGGGGTACGAGACCCAATAGGGCGCGGGCAGGATCGCCTCGTCGCCGTCGTCGAGCAGCACGGCGAGCGCATTGAACAGCGAATGCTTGGCGCCGCAGGAGACGATCACGTTGGCCGCTTCGGCCTCCACGCCGCCGGATCGGAAGGTCGCCGCGGCCGCCTCGCGCAGCGCGGGGGTGCCGGGAACCGGTGTGTAGCTGCCGACGCCCTCGTCGATGGCGCGCCGGGCCGCCTCGCGAATGTGGGCCGGCGTGTCGAAATCCGGCTCGCCGACACCGAATTTGATGACGCGCTCGCCCGTGGCGGCGATCGCCTTGGCCTTCGCATTCAGCGCCAGGGTGACCGATTCGGCAAGGCTCCCGGCTCGTCGGCTCAGCTTCGTCATGGTGCGTATCCTAACGAAAAGCTCACCGATCCCGATGGAAGGTCGAGGGGCCCGGAGTCGTCCAATTCGGCAACCCTCTGGTACTTTTCAAGACTCATGCATCTTCTCCGCAAGATCTTCTACTGGCTGCTCGGACTCGCCTTCGTGGTCGCCCTCGCCGGGCTGATCGCGATCTGGGGCGTGTTGGGTGTCAACCCGTTCGAGTCCGATCAGGACGAGCTCTGGCAACTCACCAGCTACCACGTCAATTTCTTCGTCCGGTTCCCCGGGACACGCCTGCTCAAGGACCGCTTCGTGCGGAATCTTGAGCAGGACGCGGATCTGAAGGGCCTGGGCTATCTGCGCGAGGACCTGGAAAAGCTGACCGCGCAAATCGCGCGTGAAACCGCGGGGCAGCTGCCCTTCGGCCAGACGATCGATTTTGAGCGTGATTTCGTGGGCCGGGAGATGGCGATCGCCGGCAGGATCGAAGGCGATTACCACAAGCTGCGGGTCGACAACTTCGTCCTGCTGACGCGCATCGCCTCCTACGCGAAGTTCATCTCGGCCCTCAAGCGCGGCTTCGTCCGCGATCGCATTCCGGACGGGGACCGCATCGAGCTGGTCAAGGGGCTCTACTTCCGGATCAAGGTGGACGAGCAGACGCGGCGCACGCTCGACTCGTTCCGCAGCCAGCGTGGCGGCATGGGGCCGCGCGACGAGATATTCCTGGCGCGCATCCGCGACGTGGTCATCATCAGCGACAACGCGCAGTGGATCGAGGACGCCATTGCGGGCGGCGAGGACGTGTTGCCCGCCGATGCGTGGTTCGAGAGCGAGTTCATTCGCACCTCGCGCGGCGGCAACGCGGTCGAGGCGTTCTTTCGCCTGGACCTGACGAGCCATGCGCTTCAGGCGCACAGCCGCGAAGAGGGCACGCTCGTCCACGCGCTGGAAAAGCTCGTGCCGATTGCGATGGCCGGCGACATGACCGTGCGCCTCCAGTCGCGCGGTGGCAACCAGCTCAAGTTCGAACTCTCCGACCTGCCGGGCAAGAACCGGTTTACCGACCTCAAGCAGTACCTGCGGCAGATCTACAACGCCGAGAAGGTGGACCTTCGCACCGAACTCGGCCCCGAAGGCATCGGGCGCTTCATACCCAAGGACAACGTCGTCGGCGCGATGGTGCTGCGCGTGAATCCCGAGCAGCTTGTGGACGTGCTGTTGTCGCTCATGCCGCAGGGGTACAAGACCGAGTTCGACGAGGAGGTGCGCCGATCCTCCAAGGGCCGCTGGCCTTCGTTCGAGCGGTTGCTGCGGCACCTGTCGGAAGACCTCTCCGACACGCACCTGATCGTCTTCCACCGGCCGACGGTGTTCCAGAAGGCGCCTTGGGATGTCTTTGAGGATCCGTGGGACGGCCCCGAGACCCCCGAGGGCCGGGTCGCCGTGTCCGTCGTGAGCCGCATGAAGGACAGCGTCGCGCCGACGGCGATCGAGCAGAAGCTACTCAGCAATCTTCCCAACCTCGGGCTGCTGTCGAAGGGCACGAACAAGGAGTTCGCGTTTCGCCAGACGAGCCCGACGATCCGCGCCGAGGAGTTGCAGCTGTTCGACCCCGCGTTCGGCGCGCTCGCCGGCCGCTACTTCTTCCTGTCCACGATGGTGGAGACGGCCGAGGCGCTCAACCGTGCCGCGCGCGACGAGGATCAGCGGCTGCTGTCGGACGATCGCTTCGCCTCGATGGTGGCGAGCCTGCCGCGCACCGGCACGCTGGGCATGATCCTCAACGGGCCCATGCTGCGTTCGTCGCTCTACGACACCGTGCGTGAGTGGGCGACCGCCCGTATGGGCACGACCGCAGAGCGCGGCCGCATCGCCGACGAGTTGCGCGCCAGTAACAAGAAGATGAGCGACGACGACATCGCCGACGAGATCGATCGCCGCATCGTGAAGTTCAAAGAGGATCGGTACGACGACCTGCGCCGGGAGTACGAGAAGCTCCTGCAGCCCCTCGATTCGGTCGATGGCATCGCACTCGTCGTGAGCCTGGGCGTGGGCCCCGAAAACAAGATCAAGGCGGAGGGCACGCTCTTCCTCGCGGGCGATGACGCCCCCGAAGAGGACGAAGACGGCCTCGAATAGGCCGCCGGGGTGCCCGGCATTGGGGCCGCGGGGCTTTCTCCCCGCCCGATCCGTTGCCGCAGCCCCAACCCCGTGGTAAAAATCGCGTCCCACGCCGAGGTGGCGGAACTGGCAGACGCGCTAGGTTGAGGGCCTAGTTCCATTTATTTGGAGTGGGGGTTCGAATCCCCCCCTCGGTACCACTAACCCTTTTGTTGGTCGTTACT
>CBDURV010000352.1:0-5008 GCA_965369495.1 uncultured bacterium | reverse complement strand
GATCGAACCGTGGCGCGCCTCGATGAGTTCCTGCTGCTGAGCCGACCGTCGATGCTTGCGCGCACGCGCTTTTCAGTGCGGACGCTGGCCGAGGAGTTGGTGGAGCTGCTGCGCCCCGACCTCGAAGCGAAGGGCGCCACGTTTCGGATCGACGGCGCCGACTTCGACATCGATGCGGATCGCGAGCAGGCGCGGCGTCTGCTCCTGAACCTGCTGCTCAATGCCACGCAGGCGATCGATGCGAAAGGCGAAATCGTCATCGAATTGCGCGCGAACGAAATCAGGATCCGCGACGACGGGTGCGGCGTGCCGCCCTCGATTCGGGATAGCCTCTTCGAACCCTATGTTTCCATGCGGGCCGGCGGGACCGGTTTGGGATTGGCTATCGCGCGCCAGATCGCAATGGCGCATCATTGGCGTCTGCGGCACGAACCGGGCGAGCCGCGCGGTGCGACCATGATTATCGAGACGGCAACGTGAACGGGAATATCGGACGCAAGACTTCGATCCTGATCGTGGACGACGATCCGGGGCAGCGCTCCATGCTGCGCGAGGTGCTTGCCGACGAGGCCGACGAACTCCTCGTCGCGTCGAGTGGCGAGGCAGCGCTCGAACTGCTCGCGCGCCGAACATGCGACCTGATCCTGCTCGACATGCGCATGCCGGGCATGGGCGGGCTCGGCGTGCTGACCGAACTGGCCCAGCGCGAGTCGGCGATTCCGACCGTGGCGATGACGGCGTTTGCGGAAGTGGACGATGCGGTCGAAGCGATGAAGCTGGGCGCGCGCGACTATCTGCGCAAGCCGGTCGACCTCGCCACGTTGACCAACATCATCGCGCGGCATCTGGGCGCGCCGCGTCCGCCCGCGAGCGAGTCATCCGAGCGCGAGTTGCCCGACGGCTTCGTCTTCGAATCGCCGCTCATGAAGGACCTCCTCGGGGAACTCGAGCGGGTGGCGCGCAGCGACGTTTCCGTGCTGCTCGTCGGCGAGACCGGCACCGGCAAGGAAGTGCTGGCGCAGTTGATCCATCGCTGGGGGCAGCGTTCGTCGAAGCCGCTGGTGACCGTCAACGTTTCGGCGCTACCCGAGGGCCTCGTCGAGAGTGAGCTGTTCGGCCACAAGAAGGGTGCGTTCACCGGCGCGAGCAGCGACCACGTGGGGCGCATCCAGCAGGCCGCGAACGGCACGCTGTTTCTCGATGAAATCGGCGAGATGCCGAGCGCAATCCAACCCAAGTTGCTGCGTGTGCTCGAGTCGGGCCATATCGCGACGTTGGGCGGCGCGGACACGTCGGTGGACTTTCGATTGATCTCCGCCACCAACCGCGAACTCGAACGCGAAGTGGAAGAGGGGCGATTCCGACAGGACCTCTACTACCGCATCGCCGTGATCGTGATCGAGGTGCCGCCCCTGCGCGAACGCGCCGAAGACATCCTGCCGTTGGCGCGCAGCTTTCTCGGCACGCAGGGAGAGTCGCCCAAGGTGCTCTCGCCGTCGGCGGAGGCGCTGCTGACCGCCTACGCGTGGCCCGGCAACATTCGCGAGTTGCGCAACGCGATGTTGCGCGCGGCGATTCTGGCGCCCGGCGATCGCATCTTGCCGGAGCACTTCCCGCCCAACCTGCGCGCAGTGGAACCGGTCACGGAACCGGAAGATGCCGCATCGAGTCAAAGCCTGGCCGCAATCGAACGCAAGGCAATCCTTGCCGCGCTCGAACGCTGCGGCGGCAATCGCAGCCAAGCCGCCCGCGACCTCGGCATCAGCCGCCGCAAGCTGCTCTACCGACTCAAGGAGTACGGCTCCTAGCCAAACCGCGAGGCGGTGGCGATCGTCTCGGGCGTCTTGTCGGCGCGGTCGTACATTTCGACGAAGAGCTTCGCCTCCGCTGCATCGACCTCGCGCAGCGCATCGACCCAGTGCGGGGGAATCGACTGGTAGTGCAGCCACGCGATGATGCGAATGCGACCTTCCCCGGGCGCAGGCAGCTTGAAGTGGACGACATCGGAACCCGCCACGAAGTCCGGATCGTCGCCGATTCCCATCGGCTTGGTCACGTCGACGTGGGGCCCATCGGCGCGCCAGCCGAGCGGCAGGATGCGGTTGTCGACGGCGCGCTTCGACATGGCCAGCAGCGATGTGGTCGGCTTGCCATCGGCATCGGCCGCTTGCAACTCATAGACCTGCACCTGATCCGGTGAAGTGATTTCGTTGTGGTGACCGGTGCGCTTGCCGGCGAGACGCCCGTCGCGGTCGAAGGCGCCGCTGTCGAACAGCAGCGTGCGCCCTTGGCGGACCTGCACGCGCAACCAGACACGCCGCGAGGGATAACCGGTCGGCAGCTTGTGGCCGGCGCGGTTCTCGATGCGCACGTCGAAGCTCACTTTGCCGTCGGCCTGCTTGATCTCACCGATGGCGAGTCGCGCCGTCTTTGTGCCCAGCAGCTGGCGGCTCGCGGTCTCGATGCGCTTGAGCGCTTCGTCCGGCGCGGTCACGCCGAGTTCGTCGCGCTCCTCCCGCAGCATACGCAGCATGAACGCGTTGGCGCCGACGAATGCGTGTCCGCGCACTTCCTTGCGCGGTGCGATGAGGAAGTCGCGGCCGCCCGGATTGTGTGCGATGCGCGTCGGGCCGACCTCCGGCATGTGACATTCCTGGCAGCTCTTCTTGTCCGCGAATGCGCTGTTCTTCCACTCGAGGAAGGGAGTCTGCTCGGGAAAGTGGCCGGTCACCAGCGTGTGGCAGGAACCGCACAGCGCGCTTTCCCGCATGTGCGGACCGTGGGTCGCTTCGTAGTCGGAGTGCATGCGCATCGGCATCGCAACCGGATCCTCGTAGGGACCATAGATCTTGCGATCCAGCGTGATGCCGAGGCGGCCGTTGAGACTCTCCGGCTTGCCGAGTTTTTCCGGATTCGCCTGGTGGCAGACGGTGCAACTCACGCCGTCGCGCGCCAGTGCGTCGAATCCGGCCGTGCGAATCGCCGGGCTCGGCTCGCCTTTCAGGCGGGCAGTGTGCGAAACCATGGGGCCGTGGCAGCGCAGACAGAGCGCCTGGGTTGCCGCCGCGTTCTTGGGGTCGACGGTCATTTCGCGGGCGACCTGCGCGCGCCAGTACGGATCGCGAAACGCGTTGGCCATCATCGTGCCGCGCCACATGCCGTAGGGCGAAATGTCCTCTCCGGTTGGGCTCCAGTTCGCGGTGGCGCGGTCGCTGGCGGAGTGGCAGAGCGCGCAGCCGTCGGCCGTGGCGAAGGCGTGGTTGGTCTTTTCGGGGCGGAAGCGGCCGCGACCCCAGCGCGAACCCTCCTGCCAATCGGCGGCGAGCGCGATGGAGACCAGTGTGAGCAGAATCAGGGCGGCCTTGGTACGCATCACACGAAAGGTTACGACGTTTCGGTGCCGACTCCAGATCAGCGGTGCCGCGCATCGACAGCGGAGTCATGCGATCATCTGCAGCTGGAGAAGTAAGACATGACTATCAGACTGACCTTCATGCTGGCCCTGTTCGGGAGCGTGGCTGGCGCGCAAGCCGACGACCCCGTCAAACAGGACGCCGTGAAGCGCTTCGCCGCCCTCGAAGCCGGTGTCGAGGCGGACATGCAGAAGTACCGCGAGGATCAGCGCAAGAAGTTTGAGGCCGCTCGCGAGATGATGGAGAAGGCGAAGCGGGAAGGCCGGCGCGCCCCGTCGATGCCCGCCATGCGAATGGGGCCGCCCACGGAACTCATCGCGAAGCACATGATCGAATTCGAGAAGGCTGCCGCGGACTATGCAGGTACCGACGACGCCATCATGTACCTGTCGTGGATCGTGAGGTTTGGTTGCGTCGGGCGTGACAAGGAGGGCGTCGCCGTAGCCTGCAACACCCTCGCGAAGTACCACTTCAAGAGCCAGCGGATCGTAGACGCCCTCATGGCGATCTCCCATACCGGGCGCCTTCTCGGCAGTCAGGAGACCGAGAGAATGCTGCGCTCGATCGAGGAGCAGAACCCCGATCCCGACGTCAAGGCGCGCGCGATTCTCGCCCGCGTGACGCGGATGCTGCAAAACGCGACCGTGGACGGCACGGAGTACGCCGGTGCGAAAGCCGAGGCTCTGCGCGCCGCGAAGATCGCCAAGGACCCCGACATCAAGCGCACGGTGAAAAGCGCGATCGCTGGACGTGAGCAGCTCATCGCCGGCAAGGTCGCGGCGGACATCGTCGGCATCGACATGGACGGCAACCCGCTCAAGCTGAGCGACTACAAGGGCAAGATCATCATGCTCGACTTCTGGGGCGATTGGTGAGGACCGTGCCGGGCCATGTACCCGCACGAGCGGTCGCTCGTGAACGACATGAAGGATCGTCCCTTCGCCCTGATCGGCGTCAACTCCGACACCGATCTCGAAAAGACGCGCCAAGTCATCATCGACAAGCAGATCAACTGGCGTTCGTTCCAGAACATGCCGAAAGGCGCGCGTGTGCGTATCTCGGATGACTGGGCTGTGCGCGGCTGGCCCACGATCGTCGTGCTCGACGCCGAGATGCGAATCGTCTATCGCGGCCACAACGGAACCGAGGCCATCGCCAAGGCGAAGCAACTCGTCGAGGCGCTAGAGGCGAAGAAGCAGTAGCGCGGATCGCGGGATGCGATTCGTCTGCCTTGTTTGCCTACTGGCCGCGTGCGGCGAGGCGCCCCAGGTCGCCGAGGTCGAGGCCGTGCTCGATGATTTTCACGAAGCGGCTTCGGTGGCCGACGAGCAACGCTACTTCGCGCATTTTGCCCCGGAGGGAGTGTTCCTCGGCACCGATGCGTCCGAGCGCTGGACCGTCGGCGAGTTTCGCAAGTACGCCCATCCGCACTTCGAGAAGGGGCAAGGCTGGACCTACAAGGCGCGCGACCGGTTCGTGCTCTTCTCGCCGGACGGCGATATCGCGTGGTTCGACGAAGTGCTGGACAACACGTCCTACGGCGAACTGCGCGGCACGGGCGCGCTTCGCCGCATCGACGGCGCCTGGAAGATCGT
>CBDURV010000351.1:0-5011 GCA_965369495.1 uncultured bacterium | reverse complement strand
TGGAGTTGGAGCGAATGCCCTGCTGCCCCATCGTGAACAGGATGCGGCGCTGCACTGGCTTGAGCCCGTCGCGCACATCCGGCAGCGCGCGCGACGTGATCACCGAAAGCGCGTAGTTGAGATAGCGCTCCTTGGCCGCGTCGTGGAGGAATACGACCTCGCCATCGCGCCCAGGTTCGCTGAGCGAATCAAAGAGCGAGGGGCCGTCGGTCTTCTTGCGGGAGGTCTTTTTCTTGCGCTGTGCCATTGTTCGCCGGAGCGCCGCATTCTAGCGACGGGTCGAGACATGCAGCGCGTCGCGCAGCTTCTCGAGTTCGCGTCGTCCGAAGACGACCCATCCGGGTTTTGCCAGAGCCCGGTCGATGACCGGCAGCAAAGTCGGCGCGTGCCCGCGGAGTCGCAGAATCACCTCCCCCACGTCGCAGCGGTCGGAGTAGCGAAGCGTTCCGAACTGCGCGATGCCGCGGAAGACATCGGCCAGCAGCGCTCGCTCGTCTTCCTTCCTGCCGCTGACCTTCCAGAGCGCGTAGCGTCGCCATAGACGACTGGCTACAGGCAGATCTGCAGCCATCCGGCGCAACTTCGCCTCCGTGCTACGCGCCACCGGTCCGAGTTCGGCGAGCGCCCTCACCGCAGCGTCCTCGGTGCGCGAGTCCGGTGCATCCAGACGCGCCGAGACGGCTATCAGCGTGCGCGGATCGTTCGGGGCAATTCGGGCGAGGACTTCGAGACACTCAATCGGCACGTCGCCAGCCTCGATGCGGGCGAGCAGAGCCGGAGCGTGGCGCGCGGCGGAAGCGCCATGCCGGGCCAGTGCCCACGCCGCCACCTCACGGACCTCCTTGCGCGAATCGCCGAGTCGCGCCGCGAGGAACGGGGCGGGCAGCAACTCGACGTGGGAGAGCACGATCAAGGCACACTCGCGGACCACGCCGTCGGTATGGGCGGCGGCCGCCTTGCGCAGGGCCGGGCGGTGCGGAAGATTCCCGGACTCCTGCACCGCCTGGGTAAGGCAGCCCGCCGCACTCTTGCGCACGCTCGCGTCGGGGTCGTGCAGGGTGAGCAGGACCAACGTGCCAACGCCGCGGGCGAGACGCGCCTCGTCCACCGGCTCAAGCAGGAGCGGCAGGACACGCTGACGCAGACGCGCGTCGTCCGCGCTGGCTGCGGCGACGATCTGGCCGAACGTCTCGTCGAGATGCTCTGCGAGTCCTTCGCGCAGGGCGTTCTCGAGGAATCGGTACTTCACGGTGGCCAGGCGACCCAGCACCACCTCGATGCCTTCGCGACCGCAACGGGCGAGCAGGGCCGCGGCTTGCGCGTACTCGAAGGCGCCGGGTTGCTTGCCATCGAACTCCAGATCTTCGTCGAGTATGAGCTTACGCAGTGGAGCGATGTCGGCGGCCCCCGGGCCAACCACGCTCATCAGGTAGAGGACGTTCATGGCCGTGTAGCCGTTGTGCAGGTGGCGCATCGAGTCCGGCAAACAGGCGCGGACAAGCTCCTTATGCACGGTCGTGAGGACCATGCAATCCCGCAGCTCGTTGATGTCCTTGGATGTCCGGATCACGTGGCGCAGCGTCGCCGCGTGCGGTAGCAAGTGGGCCGGATCCATATCCTCGGCCGCGATGACAAGCGCCGCGCGCGCGATGAATCCCGCGGGCCCATCGCGCAATTCCCGCATCAGGATCGCGATTCCCGCTTCGCCCGACTGGCTGAGCGCATGCGTCGCGGACTCGCGAAGCTCAGGTTCCCTAGATCGCATGCCGGCTACGAGCGCCGCGCGCGCCTCGGGCGACCGTGGCTGGACACGGAAGAGCGCGATGGCGGCCTCCATGCGCACCTGCGGCGATTCGTCTTTCAGAAAGGCGCGAATCACGTCGGCGTTGACGGCGCCCCCTTGCGCCCAGCGACGAATCCACCCGATGCGCCGGTTGCGCTCCCACTCGCGCTTCGCCTCCTCTTCGTCGTCCGCCGCGCAGACCGCGGCCAAGGCGAGCAGCAGGATTGTCGACCCAAGCACTTTCATTCGATCACCATCATCGGGGAACGCACGCGAATGGTGAACTGCGTACATTTCCCGGTTGCGTGAGTCGCGATGGGCCGAGAACCCTCAATTCGCGTGGCTCATGTGCGCCAATCCCGATCCGACTCCGATTCCGCCAGCTGTGCGAATAGAATCAAGACGATGAAGATTCGGGTCTACACGGACACCTCTGTCCTAGGCGGCTGCGAGGACGACGAGTTTGCCGAGTACTCCGTCCGATTGATGGAGAGCTTTGTCAGAGGTGAGCTTGTGTTGGTTCTGTCCAGTCTCACCGTGCAGGAACTCGCCGGGGCGCCGGTCGAGGTCCGTCACCGACTTGCCTCCGTGCCGGAGGAGCACATCGAAACGCTCCAGCTCAATGCGGAGGCGATGGAGCTCGCAGAAGCCTACGTAGCCGCCGGCGTCCTCTCCATCAACATGCGGGCCGACGCGCAGCACATTGCCATTGCGACGGTTGGCCGCGCTGACGTACTGGTGAGCTGGAACTTCAAGCACATCGTCAACCTGCAGAGGATCCAGGGTTACAACTCCGTGAACTTGCGCCGGGGGTACCCAATGATCGAGATCCGGACGCCACGAGAGGTTTTGTCGGATGAGTAAGACCGAGAAGAAGTTCGACGCAGTCGCAATGATGCGAGCGGCCCGAGACAGGATCTCGGCAGAGATCGAAGGCATGACATTAGATGAAGAGCTGAAGTGGCTCGCGTCACAGAAACTGCAAGATCCGTTCCTGCAGCGCCTCCGAGATCGTGCTACCGAGCAAGTCGATGCGGCGGGCCCGTCTTCGACCGCCACTGATGAACCGAATTGCTGACCCGGCACTATGGATGCGCGTCGCTTAACTCGACATTCCTGCCGCACCCAGTCGATCTAGACCCCTCGCAGCGCGCGCCGCAGGCTGTGCCAGAGCGCCCGTTTCCGGTCATTCAGAACTACCGACGAGGTGCACGCGCGCTCGTTTCCAATCAAGAAAGGGGCCAAATCGCCTTGGCACCGTGTTGGCACGGCTCATGCGCCCATTGCAGGCATGTGGCTAACTGGAACACTCGCCCTGGCGGTCATAGCGTTATGGCCCGTCGCCGTCATCATCTGCGCGTCAACCGACTGAATGCGTTGAGCAACGCGGAACCAGTTGGTTCTGCATGCCTGGCAACCGATCGGAAGGCAGCGGAGCAGTTAGCCCCAATACGGGGGACTTAAGGAAACTGCCGACAATTCGGCCCGTACCCATAGAGGTCGGTCGTTCAAGAAGCCGTCTGCAGCTCGTCCGTGGCGGTTCCACCGATCCCGTCTCCGAGGACCGCAGCTTAAGTCCCTGGTATTGGGGCTAGTGGCGTCGCGGACCGGCCGGATCTTGGAAAATTGGCGTCAGGCGCCGTACTTCCCAGAGCGTCACGACGCCTTCGCGTCCGGCCGTCACATAGATCCAGGTCAGCTCGTGCCCACGCGGCGACTGGTTGCGATCGAGATCCACTGCGGATACGCCGCGCGCGCGGACAAAGTGCGCGAACCCGAGCTCTGCTCGATCCAAAAAGGTGCCGGGATCCCGGACGTTGCAAACAAAAGTGAGCAGCAGCGTCTTCGGCAGTCGGTACGAGGAACCAGACGGTCGCGCCGCCGGAATGTCGGCCTCCCAGCCACCCTCTGCATCGCAGTGGCGCAAGACCGTGAGCGATTGGTCGCGCAGATCCCGGAGCACCGGGCTCGTGTGAGTTGCCACGCAGCCGGCGAACCCGAGGACAGCAAAGTACATGAGGCATCGCATGTAAACGGAATGCTTCGGCTCGCCGCCCGCTCCCGCCGGCAACGGAGCCAAGGCAATTCGACATGTGGGTTTGCCATGCGGTACGCCACTCGATAGCTGAGACGTTGGCGCTCCGACCGCGTGCAAAGCTGCACAACCAATGGTGCACACAGCTAACGCAACCCATTACCAGCCAACAAGATACGCCGCCCACACGGCTCTCTCAGAGAGTTCCGGTGACGATCTGAGGATCTCGTGTACAATTGTGTACATGAGTACGACAATTACGATCCGGACCGAGGATCTCCTGCGGAAGCGGCTTGAGGAGCGTGCGGCAGCTACGGGCACGACGCTTTCGGCGCTGGTTCGCGAGATCCTCGAGAACGCCGTCGCTGAGAGGGCGTTGGGTCGTCGTGCCGGCCACCTGAAGGGACGTCTCACGCTACCGTCCGACGAAACCAGCAACTGGGAAAACGCGATCCGCAATCGGAACTGGCGCGCGTGATCACCTGGCTCGTGGACACCGGGCCGCTTGTTGCCTATCTCGACGCATCCCAGGACGGGCATGCCGAGGTCGTGTCGAAGGTCGATCCATTCATTGGGCGGATCGCAACGACGAGCGCCGTGATCACCGAGGCCATGCACTTCGTGGGCAGCGCCTCCACAGGACCGAGGCTGCTCGCCGATCTGCTCGTCGCCTGGGACGTAGAGGTTTACGACTTCTCCGAGCCCGCAGGGCTGCCGGAGGTGGTTGCGCTCATGGAGCAATACGCCAACGTGCCGATGGACTTCGCCGACGCGACACTCGTCCTGCTCGCCGAGGCGCTGAGCGCTCCCGACATCCTGACTCTCGATCGCAGGGGCTTTTCAACCTACCGCACCCGCCCGGGAAACGGCTTCCAACTCCTGCTCGACCACTGACAGCTGCCCCCGCAAACCCGCCCGTAAGGGAACTTGGAAAATTGGCGTCAGACGCCGTACTTCCGAGTTACACGGTCGACCCCGAGGATCTGGCCGAGGACGCGGCGCCGCTAGCAATGAGTCAGGAGGAAGGCGTGGCCGGAGGTCACGTCGACGACGCAGCGAAGCAGCTAGCGGCGTCGCGGACCGGCCAGATCATCTGGGCGAGGACGCGGCGTTTAGATCAAGGAACCAGGAGGCCGCTGTGGCCGGAGGTCACAGCAACGACGCAGAGACGAAGAGCTGGACGTCGCGGACCG
>CBDURV010000350.1:0-5014 GCA_965369495.1 uncultured bacterium | reverse complement strand
GTCCTGGATGCGCACGCCGTGGTGCACCTCGTAGCGCTCCTTGAGTCCGCGCAGGATCGCGATCGTGTCCTCGACGCTGGGCGGCTCGACCAGCACCGGCTGGAAGCGGCGCTCGAGCGCCTTGTCCTTCTCGATGTGCTTGCGGTACTCGTCGAGCGTCGTCGCACCGATGCAATGCATCTGTCCGCGCGCCAGCGCCGGCTTGAGCAGGTTGCCCGCGTCCGCGGCGCCCTCGGACCCCCCGGCCCCCACAATCGTATGCAGTTCGTCGATGAACAGGATCACCTCGCCCGCGGAGTCGGTCACCTCGTTGATGAGCGCCTTGAAACGCTCCTCGAATTCGCCGCGGTACTTCGTACCCGCCAGCAGCGAACCGAGGTCGAGCACCAGCACGCGCTTGTTCTTGAGCCCCTCCGGCACGTCGCCGGTCACGATGCGTCGCGCAAGCCCCTCGACGATGGCGGTCTTGCCGACACCGGGGTCGCCGATGAGCACCGGGTTGTTCTTGGTGCGGCGCGACAACACCTGCATCACGCGGCGGATCTCCTCGTCGCGGCCGATGACCGGATCGAGCTTGCCCTCCGTCGCCATTGCGTTGAGATCGACGCAGTACTTGTCGAGCACCTCGTACTTCGACTCGGGATCCTCGCTCTCCACGCGCTGGCTGCCGCGGATCTCCTTAAGCGCCGCCTCGACCGCCGGCGCCGTCACGCCCGCTTCCTTGAGCGCGCGCCCCGTCTCCTTCTCCTTCATGAGGGCGAAGAGCAGGTGCTCGACGGAGACGTACTCGTCCTTCATCTTGCCGGCGATTTCTTCGGCGTCGGCGAAGACCATCGCGGTGCGCCGATTCATGCGCAGGTCGCCGGCGCCCGGTCCGGAGACCGAGGGAAGGTGCGCGAGGATGTCGGTCACCGCCGCCCGTGCACGAACGGTATCGGCGCCGACACGCTCGAGGATTCCGCGCACGAGGCCTTCCTTATCCTCCAGCAGGGCGAAGAGCAGATGCTCGGGGAAGAGCTCCTGATGCTCGCTCTTCTGCGCCAGCCGAGTCGCGGCTTCGATGGCTTCGCGCGACTTGAGTGTGTATTTGTCCAGATGCATGGACACTCAGTGTCGCACTCTGTGTGCCAGAGTCGCAGGTTCCCTGTTGAGACACGGATCAGACAGCGATAACCTCTGTGCAGGCAACGTCGGGCAGCGTCGGCGGGGTAAATGGTTTCGAGTAGGTTCGGGCACGATCCGTGGATGATCGTGCCGCGGCGGCAGGGTAATTTGCCGTTCCGGCACGGAGTTGCGGATGCACACATGGAGGGGATTCGATTGGCCGGCGGTCGGGTTGTAGTTGTTCACGGGACGGGTAGCGTTCGCGCGCACTTGGCGGAGTTGCTGACGCGCGACGGGTACAGCGTGGAGTCGATCGATTCCACCTACCGTTGCATGGCACGCGTCGTGGACGATCCCGCGGACCTGGTCATACTCGGGTTGGCGGGCCTCGCGGACGTGGAGTTGGAGCTGATCGCTTCGCTGCGTGAAGAGGAGGCGGCACCGCGCATTCTCGTCCTGTTCCCGCAGTCGCTGCGCGAACTGGCCGCCCGCGCGTTGTCGCTCGGCGCGGACGCCTACCTGCTCGAGCCCTTCTACACGACCGAACTGCAGCGCGTCGCGGCGAGCCTGATGCAGACGTCTCGCGCCGCGCCGCCGCAGGTCCTTCCTGCGCCGGGACGGGCCGACGCGCTGCAGCACCTCGCCCACGAGGTCGCGCACGCGATCAACAACCCGCTTCAGATCCTGAGCCTCATGCTCGACAACAAGGACATCAAGAAGGCGGAGATGCTGAAGGGCGTGCCCCCGCAACTCGAGCGCATCGAGCAGGTGGTCGCCCTGCTGCGCGAGTTCGGCGCCGTGAGCCGCGGCGATCCGAAGCGCGTGCAGGCCGAACCTGCGGCGCGCCGCGCGGGCGAGGCGGCGGGCGTGCGCATCGAGGCGCACAATGTCCCGGCCGCCCGCGTTGATGAGGCGAACTACACGACCGCGCTCACCGCTCTCTTCCAGGCGATTCAGGACCGCGTGGGCGACGACACCTCGCTCGTCGCACAGCAGAGCGGCGGAGGAGGCGAAGTCACGGTGCGCCTGACGGTGGCGTCCGACGCGTTCGGCGACGAGACGATCGACGATCTGGAGAACGCCGTCTTCGTGGTCGGGCCCGAGCGGCGCATCCTGCCGGGCCTCGCGCTGCCGCGTCTGCTGCTGGAGGAGTCCGGCGGCCGACTCGAGATCGACAGCCAAGGCGACGACGTGACCTTCCGCGCTACGGTCCCGTCTGCCTGATGCCGCCGCCGTAGGGCCGCGCCAGCGCCTGCAGATAGTAGGCCTCACCACCGCCGGACCGCGCCAGCGCATGTACGCGAATACGCAGGAGCCGGTTGCGGCGAGCGAATTCGAGAGCGATCTGCGGCGGATTGGCGACGAGTGTCGGGGAGTCGCCGACGGCGGTCGGCCGGCGCGGCACGAAGAGCACGATCGTGTCCATGCGCGCGGGCTTGCCGGAACCTCCGTCCGCGATGTCGAACGCCAACTTCAGGCCGTCGTACAGATCGGCCCGCTTGCCCGGCTTGCGCTTCTCGAGCCAGCGCACCGCCGCCGCGCGATTGGCGCCGCTGGCCGCGACCGGCTTCTTCTTGAACCGGTCGGCCCCGTCCGAATAGGCGACCAGGGCGAATTGCGCGCGCTCCGGCAGGGACTCGAGAAAGCGCCCCACCTCCGCGCGTACCTGCTCGCGCCCCGTGGCGCCATCCACGCAGATCACGATGCGCTCGCTCCCGGTCGGCAGGCCGAAACAGGTGCGGTCGGTGGCGGAAATGCACGGGGACGACAGATCGCGGTTGAGGGGCGGGGGCGATGGCCGGACACCCGCCTTCCAGTCGGCCGGCAGCCCCTTGAGCCATGCTGACCAGTCGGGCTTCTGCTCGCCCGCGATGACCGACAGCGCCTGCTCGACATCGTCCTGAAGACGCCCCTTCTCCTGCTCACGTCGCGCGAGAAGGCGGACGACCGACGGCCGGTCGAGGCGAGCGCCAAGGCCCTCGATCGCGCCGGCGCGCACCGTCCATGCGGCGTGGAAGAGCGCGGCATCGGGCACCGCCGCACGCCCCAACGACAGGAGTTCCGCAAGCACCGCCGGATGCTTCTGCTTGCCGAGCGCCGCCGCGATGGGTCCCGCGGCGCGATCGGCGGGCGCTTCGGCCAGCATCCGTACGCAACGCAGGCGCTGGTGCGGGCTCTTGGAGCGCAGTCCCGCGACGAGCGCGCCGATCAACTTGTCGTCGGCCGAGCGCGCCAGCGTCCGCAGCCGCGTCTCGACCCAGTCGTGGAACGCGAGCTCACGAAAGTGGATCGAGTTGATCCTCAGCATCGCGAGTTCGGCGGCGAGATACGACTTGTTGAGACCGGGCGGCACATCCTCGGCGTCATCCGAGTGCGTGGCGCGCCATCCGAAATAGGCGCTGCGCATCTTGACGAAGCGGGCGTGCTCCTTGGCGCGCGCCTTGTCGAGCTTGATGACCGCGCCCTCGATCTTCGCCAGCGACTTGACCATCGACGCTGCGCCCCGCTTGGCCAGCCGGCGGTCGAAGGCGGCCTGCTTGGCGCGCCCGCGGTTGGCCCCGTCGCCAAAAGCGCGCGAAAAGGGGTCGAAGAGGTCGTCGGCAGCCAACGAGGGCGCGACCAACAGGAGAATCAGGAATAACGTGCGGGACATGGGCGTGCGGGACAAGGCGGGAACATCTTACGCGGGCTGCGCCGACAGCCGGATGCGACCGATCTAATACCGGATGGTCAGTCCCGTCCGCATCCTCGTCGTCGACGATGAAATCCAGATCGCGCAACTTCTTACCGGCGTGCTCGAGTCGGAGGGATACAAGGTCGAGTACGCGCTCGATGGCGAGGAGGCAGTCGGCCGCCTCGAGAGCGCGACCTACGACCTGCTGTTGACCGATCTCCGCATGCCCCGGATGGGTGGCATGGAGTTGATCGAGGAGGCGCGACGCATCCAGCCGGATCTCGCTTCGCTGATCATGACCGCGTTCGCCTCGACCGACACCGCCGTGAGCGCGTTGCGGGGCGGCGTCGCCGACTACCTGCGCAAGCCCTTCGGCGTCGCCGACGTGCGCGCGGCCGTGGGCAAGGCGCTCGACGACCGCACGAAACGCATCGACGACGCCCGCGAGCGCGCCGACCTGACCGAGCGCATCGAATCGACCCGCCAGGATCTCGAGCAGAGCGTGGCGGATCTGTCCTTTCTGCACGACCTGACGCGCCTGATCGCCGAGCGCGACCGGCCGCTGCGCGAATGCCTTGCGGCGATCGAACGACATCTCCACTGCGACCGCGTCGTGCTGACCCGCGATGGGCGGGTGCTGGAGAGCGTCGGCCCCGACGGGGATGACGCATCGCTCCTGGCAGTCGCGCGTCTCTCGGCGCGTGCCGGTCTCGCACGGCTGGGCAACGACGGCTCCATCGCCGCGCCCGCCGCCAACGGCGCCGTCGCCGCTGCGCGAGTCGGCGGGTTTTCGCGCGCCGACCTGCGCCTGCTGAGCATCGCCGGGCGCGACCTCGCGATGGCCGTCGAGAACGATCGCCTGCGCGCGGCGCAGCGGCGTTCCTACCTCGGCATCGTCGCCACGCTGATCGAGGCGGTCGAGGCGAAGGACCGCTTCAATCGCGGCCACTCCGGGCGCGTGTCGGAACTGGGCAGCGAGTTCGCGCGGCGTCTTGGATTGCCCGACCGCGACGTGGAGCTGATCGAGACGGCGGGCAAACTCCACGACATCGGCAAGATCGGAATTCCCGAGGAGATCCTCAACAAGCCGGGTCGCTTGACGGACGAGGAGTTCGGCGTCATCAAGGAGCACCCCGAGATCGGCGAGCAGATCCTCAAGCCGCTCGATTTCTTATCCGAGACGTGGCCGATCGTGCGCCACCACCACGAGCGCTGGGACGGCAAGGGCTATCCCGA
>CBDURV010000349.1:0-5052 GCA_965369495.1 uncultured bacterium | reverse complement strand
GGCGGCAGCCCATCATCCACCATGCCGGGGCTGAACGCCGCGCGCGCCAACAGCGCCACCTCGATCAGCAGTGTGATCAGCCAGAGCACGTAGGCATTCAGAGCGCCGTTGGTATCCGAGACCATCCAGTCGAACGCGACGGCGGCGCCGAGCAGCGACAGCGTGAACAGGTTGGTGAGTGTGATCGGTCGCGCGCGGCCGCGCGAAATGAGGACGCCGCGCAGGCCGAACCGCAGTGCCGTAAAAATCGGCATGGGAGCGGCGAGCATGAGCGCCGGAATCGCGAAACGCACGACGTCGCCATCGGCTCGCTCCCCCATCACGTCGATCAGGATCCAGTAGCGCAGCGGCGTAAAGGCGATTATGGCCATCACCGCCGTGAGGCCGCAGCCGACCATTACGGAGAAGCGCAGCATCGGCCGCACGTCCTCGGTGCGGCGAACCTTCGCGGTCGTCAGCGACTGCAGCGCGAAGGCGCCGGCCGCGAGCAGCCAGTGCAGCGGCTTGACCTCCTGGAACGCCGCCAACGACGACTGCTGCACCGCCTCCGGCACGAGTCCCGCGATCTTCAGGTAGAAGAGCGACGCCAGCAGACCGAGCGAGTTGGCGATGATGAGGGGAATCGCGAACGCGAACGCCGTCGGGCCGGGATCATCGAACTCCTCGATTGGTTTGCCGATTCCGTGCGTGCGCCAGACGGTCACGACCGCCTCGATCACGATGCCGAATCCGATGCAGACCGCGCCCAGCACCGGACCGCTCAACCCGACCCGCGGCGCGACCCAGAATCCAAGCACTGCCGTGAACCCGAGGCGAATCAGCGTGCCGAGGCCGACGAACAGAGTGTCGTCCGCGCTGATCTGGTGCGCCTGATAGACGCCACGCACCGCGATCACGAACGGGGCGGGCCAGATCCAGCGGAAGGCGTGGTGCGCCCCGGCCACCACCGATGGATCCGTCGAGAATCGGCTGAGCACGCGAGCGCCCAGCGGCGTAAAGCCGATCACCGCCTCGATCACGGAGACGATCGCGGCGACGCCCAGCATGAAACGCAGCGCGCGCTGCGCCCCGCCGCGGTGGCGCGACAGCTTGATCGAGATCTCGCGCGCCACGAAGAGCGGGCTGTGGATCACGATCAGGACGGAGAGAAAGATCGCGAAGGCGGCGAGATCGGCTTCGTGCGGCCCACCCGGCAAGCGGTTGATGGCGGCGTTGACGACGGGCGTCGAACCCGTCACCAAGAGGAAAGTCAGCGCCAGCGGTACCCAGACCGCGAACAGCCGGGCCGGGCGCAGATCCTCGCGGAGAACGGATCTACTCCGGGAACCGCACGAGCGGCTTCCACTCCTGCAGATCCTGGTTCGGCGGGTAATCGAACACGATGAAGCGCGCCGGTTCTCCCGGACCGAGGTGCGCCAGATCGACCAGGATCCACAGCTCGTGCTCGAGATCGAACGTGTCGCGCGAACCGGTGCGCGTATTCGGGTCCCAGAACGAGAAGCGCGTCTTGTCGCCGCGCTGGGCGAGCACGATTCCGCTCTCCATGGCGAGATCGTGGTCGGGCCCGAAGGTGATTTCCGGAGCGTGCTCGACCGCGTCGCCGACCGTGAAAATCGGCTTGAGCGTCACGTCTTTGGAGGGCGCCTTCTTCCGAAAGAGGATGAAGTGCACCTCGACGCCCTGGTCGAAATCCTTGCGCGGGCTGGAACCGCAGGCGAGGGCCAGCAGCAGGAAGAGGGGCGCGATCCGGACCACGGGGCGGAGTATACCGGGCGGCGCTGATTTGGCGTCGACACTCCCAGCGGGTAACCTTGCCATCAGTGGTCGCCGCCAGCGATTTCAAAGGCCGAGACGTCATCACGGTCGCGGATTTCCAACGAGACGAAATCCTCTTCCTGCTCGACGCCGCGGACCGGTTCGAGAAGGGCCATGCCAGCCCTCTCGCGGGCGCTGTCGTTGCCACTCTCTTCTTCGAGCCCTCCACCCGCACACGGCTCAGTTTCGAGAGTGCCGTGGGACGTTTGGGCGGCCAGTGCATCGGGTTCGCCGAAGCGGGCGTCACCAGCCAGACCAAGGGCGAGAGCCTGACCGACACTGTGCGCGTCGTGGAAGGCTATTCCGATCTGCTGTTGATCCGTCACCCGAAAGAGGGCGCGGCGCGACTGGCCGCGGAGTACGTCGACATTCCCGTCGTGAACTGTGGCGACGGCGCGCACCAGCACCCGACGCAGACCTTCCTCGACCTCTACACGATCCGCCGCGAGGTGGGCCGCCTCGACGGACTGCACGTCGTCTTCGCCGGCGACCTGCGCTACGGGCGCGCCGTGCATAGCCTCGTCACCGTGCTGGCGCTCTTCGACGCGCGCATCACGCTCGTGTCGCCGGGGTTCCTGCGGCTGCCGGAAGAGCAACTCGATGCGCTCGAATCGCTGGGCGTGAGCTACGGCGAGACCGAGGCGCTGGAAGAGGCGCTGCCCGACGCGGACGTGCTGTACATGACGCGTGTCCAGCGCGAGCGGTTCACCGACCCGCTGGAGTACGAGCGCTTCAAGGACGCCTACCGGCTCGATCTCGAAATGCTCACGCACGCGCCCGAGAAGCTCGCGATCCTCCACCCGCTGCCGCGCGTGACGGAAATCGCGCCGGAAGTCGATGCCCGCCCGCACGCCGCGTACTTCCGCCAGGCGCACTATGGAGTCGCGGTCCGCAAGGCGCTCATCGCCCTGCTGCTCGGCCGCGCCGACGAGGTGCTGCGGTGAACACGGAGAAGAGCTACGCCGTCCCCAAGCTGCATTCCGGCACGGTCATCGACCACCTGCGCGCACGCACCGCACTGCGCTGCCTGCAGGTGCTGCGCCTGCCCGAGACCACGCGCGTGACGGTCGGCATCAACCTCGAGTCGGGACGCCTGGGCCGCAAGGACATCATCAAGATTTCCGATTACGAACTGCGCGGCGACCAGGCGGCCAAGCTGGCGCTTATCAGCCCCGACGCGACGCTCTCGATCATTCGCGACTACAAGCTGCACGGCAAACACGATCTCACCCCGCCGCTGCGCTTCCGCGGCCTGCTGCGCTGCATCAATCCCGCCTGCATCACGCGCAGCGAGCCGGTCCGCGGCTCCTTCATCGTGCTCTCCAACGAACCCGTCATCGTGCGCTGCGAGTACTGCGAACGCTCCATCGACGCCGCCGATTTCATCTGGGCCAAGTGAACAACCGCACCGCCCTGATCCTGCTGGGTGTCGTGATCGCTGCGCTCGGCATCTCCGCCATCCGTCCGACGAGCACCTTCATCTGGTTCCTCGAAACCGCGCCGGTCATGATCGGCGTGGTCCTGATCCTTGCCACGTGGCGGCGCTTCCCACTCACGCCGCTGCTCTGCTGGCTGATCGCGTTCCACGCGCTGATCCTGATCCTCGGCGGGCACTACACCTATGCGCACGTGCCGCTCGGCAACTGGCTGCGCGACGTGCTCGCACTGGACCGCAACCCGTACGACCGCATCGGCCACTTCGCCCAGGGGTTCGTGCCCGCCATTCTCACGCGCGAGATCCTGCTGCGCACCTCGCCGCTGCGTCCCGGCAAGTGGCTCTCGTTTCTCGTGGTCTGTGTCTGCCTCGCGTTTTCGGCGTTCTACGAACTGGCCGAGTGGTGGGCAGCCTTGGGCTCCGACGAAGGCCCGGACTTCGTCAGCTCGCAGGGCGACGTCTGGGACGCGCAGTGGGACATGTTCACAGCGCTGCTCGGAGCGATGCTGGCGCTGATTCTGCTCTCGCGACCGCACGACCGGCAACTCGAGCGATTGAAGCCGGCATGAAAGCACGCATCTCCGCACTCGCCGGCGCGCACGCCACCGCGTTTCACGACGTGGCCGGGGGTCATACTCTCGCGGGGCGCGCCCGGGTCGACTTCGACGACGGCCGCACGCTGTTTGCCAAGTGGGGCACCAGCGAGAGATCCAGCCGCTGCTTGCGGGAAGAGTGGCGAATCTACGGAGCCATCGAAGCGCCGTTTCTCCCGTGCGTCGAAGGCTGGGAGGACGACGGCGAGTTTCCGCTGCTGCTGCTGGAGGATCTGGCCAGCGCCTATTGGGCGCCGCCGTGGCGGCCGGGCGATCTCGAACTCGTCGTGGCCACGCTCCACCACGTGGCGCGCACGCGGGCGCCGGCGGAGGTGCCCGCGGCGGACATCTACCGCGACAGTTTCAGCGGCTGGCAGCGAATCGCGGAAGACCCGGAACCGCTGCTGAAGAGTGGCGCGGTCCCGCAAGCGTGGCTCGATGCGAGCCTGCCCGGCCTCGTGGAACGTGAGCGGTCGATCCAACTCGACGGTGGCGACCTGATCCACCTCGACGCGCGCGCCGACAACCTCTGCTTCAAGGGCGACCAGCCGATCCTCTTCGACTGGAACTGGGCGTGCCGTGGGCGCCGGAGCCTCGACGTCGGCTACTTCCTCGCGACATCGATGGCCCCGGACATCGACGCGCTGCTACCCGACGACGAGGGCGCGTTCGTGCTCATCGCCGGTCACCAGGCGTCAATGTTCCCCCAGCCGCCGCCGGCCGGGACGACGGGACTGCGCGAACTCCAGCGGCGCGTGTTCGACAGCGTGCTGCCTTGGCTCATCGAGCGGGAGGGTCTGCCGCCGTGCGACAGCGTCGCCTGAAGGATCTGCGCACCGAGGACTTCGTCGTCGCCAAGGACGGGCGCGTGCTGGTCCACCGCTGCTACCCGCTGCGCATCGTCGAAGGCCGCCCCACGCCGTTCCCGACGCTCTTCTGGCTGGCGGACGAAGCGATGGTCAAGGAGATCTCGCACATCGAACGCGACGGTTGGATTCGTCGGTTCCAGGCGCGCCTCGTGGACGACGCCGACGCGCGCGCGATGCTCTCGCGCGAACACGAAGCCTACATCGAGGAGCGCTGGTCACTGCTCAGCGAAGAGCACCGCGCACTCATTCGCGACGCCGACATGGAGACGGAGTTCACGAACCGCGGCATCGGCGGCATGCTCGACCGCGGCCAGGTGAAGTGCCTGCACCTCCACTACGC
>CBDURV010000348.1:0-5057 GCA_965369495.1 uncultured bacterium | reverse complement strand
GCTCCTTGCCGCTCTCGGTGCTCTCGAGAACGGCGAGTTCCCACTTCGTATAGCTCACGTAGTCGTCGCTGCTCTCTCCCTCCGCGAGCTCCATATAGCCCTTCTCGGCGTAGAGGAACTCGATCACGTTGCCCGCCAGCAGGATGGCGATGCCGAGATGGATAGTGAGAATCCCTCCGCGCTTCCAGTCCCGTCGCATGCGGATCATTCCGCCGACCATGAGATTGACGAACAGCAGGGTCATCAGCAGGTTGGCGCCCGGCACCGGCAACGGAATTCCGAGCGGCAGATCGACGATGAGAAAGTAGCTGTCGAAGTACCGCGTTTGGACGTCATGGATGCTGGCGGTGCGCTGCGCCATCGTTCCGGCGTAGGTCAGCGCGAGCAGCAGAAGAAGGATCGTGATCGCCAGGGCGAACGAGCCCAGGAAGCGCCACACCTTCATCGGGAAACCGGTTTTTTCCATGGGCTATTTCTCCGGCCGCAGCGAGCGGCTGAAGGCGAGGAAGTTCTCCTTCTCTCGCTTGACCAGATCGGCGGGGCCGATGAATTTCACGAACATGGCGCGGCCATCAAGCATGCAGACGATGCCGAGCAGCCCGGCGCCCTTCGCGTCCGCGCCGCCCATGCCGCTGAAGTTGCCGTACGACTCGACCAGGACGCCCTTGGCCCCCAGCATGTCGATCTTCGGACGCTGCGCGATCTCAGTCGACTTCAGCTGCGAGCCTCCGACCTGATCGAGCCAGCGGTTGACGTTCAGGTCGAGGCCGCCGCCGTCGCCGTTGAACATGGATACGTAGCACTGCGCGTCCTTGTTGCCCTCGGGATGCAGGGTGACGATGCGCATGTTGCGCTCGCGCCCGGTGGTCCAGCCCTTCGGCGTAATCCAGACAAAGCCGGACCTGCCCGTCGCCATGCCGGAACCGATGCCGTCGCTCCCCGCGGGCGCGCCCGACTGGGATCCGCCATGCGGGGTCGCTGCCGAATGCGCCGAGTCGAGCCGCAGCGTGCCGGCCACCTGGATGAAGTTGTCCTTCTCCTTGGCGACCGCGGCAGCCGGACCGGTCATTTTCAGGGTCATCGCGCTGCCGGGCAAGTCGAGGTAGGCCGCGAGGAAACCGTAGTCCGGCTTGCCGCCGAACGTCCCGGTCATTTCGACGAAGGTTGCGTCGCGCCCGAACATCGTGATCTTCGGCAGCGCTTGCATTTCCTCCGGCGACATGGCGGGCTGACTCATCTGCCCGCGCCAGCGGGTCAGGTTGCTTTCGAGGCCTCCGCCTCCGCCAGCCATCACGGTCAGGTAGCACTGGACCGATGCGTCGCGCTCCAACGTGAAATTGAGATCCCGGAACTGCTTGGCCGGCAGTTTCTTCCAGCCAACCGGCACCTCGGCCGTGAACGCGGGCGGCGCACCCAGTCCCCTGCCACCCTGCGCGCTGCCACCCGGTCCCGCGGCGCCGTGCGGATTGGCGCCCGGTCGTTGACCGAGGAAGAGACGCTGGCGATCCGTCGGGCCCGGGCCGGCCGGAATCCGTGGCGAACGGTCCGTGCGGATCTCGTCAATGGTGTAGGTGCGATCACTCTCTCCACAGGCGACCAGGAGGAGCGCGGCCAAAAGGGATGACGCCAAAGGGGATAACGCGTGGGCTGTTTTCATAGTGTCTCGCATAGAAAGGCGCGGAATCGGGTCCCGCGCCCTCTTTTGGACATGCGGACATTCTAAGTCAGGGGTCTGGACTCACCCAATTCACGCGCGCCCAAAAGCGGTTCGAAGCAACGCAAAAAAGCACGTTCTGGAGTTACGCACGAACTTGTGCCTAGAATGCGCTGGTGTTCGAAAGAGAACCTTGGAACGAACGCAAAAACAGCCCTGATTCGTTCCATTTCAGAGAGGGGGCGCAATGATTCGCTACGGACTCATTCTTGGACTCACACTCGGCCTGTTCTTCGCTTTGACCGCCAAGGTGCAGAGCGGCCCGGAGGACGAGGCTGCCGCAGCCGGCGATCCGACCGCCGGCGCCAGCTACGTCGGCGAGGCGAAGTGCAAGAAGTGCCACTTCAAGCAGCACCGTACTTGGAAGAAAAACGTCAAGTACCCGCACTTCACGGCGTGGGAGACGCTGAAGCCGCACTTCAAGGGAGCGGACCAAAAAGACGACAATGGCCACTTGTGCATTTCCTGCCACGTGACCGGATTCGGCGAGGCGGACCGCGGCGGTTTCAAGGACGTGGAGTCGTCCGCGCATCTGCTGGGCGTGCAGTGCGAGGCGTGCCACGGACCCGGCAGCAACCACGTCAAGTCGGGCGAGAAGCTCAAGGCGGAAAAGCGCAAGAAGTACAAGCCGGGTGAGAAGACCAACATCAACCGGAACGTCACCGCCTGCGCGAACTGCCACAACCCGCACCATCCGCACGCCAAGATGGACTAGTAGGGCAGAAGCATGAAGCCGGAGCAGATCCGGCATACGAAGATCTCGTAGTGCCCCACCCCGCGTGAACGTGGGTGGGGCTTTTTCGTAATGAGACTGAGAAGGCTCGAGGCTGGAAGCTTGACGCCGCGACCAGTCGGTCGCCACGCGTGACGAATTGCGGAGGGGTCTCGATTGCGCTTCGCCTCGAATCTGCAAGCTGGTTCCGACCGCGGCCGGCAATCGAGCCCCCTGCCCAATCGACCAACGGCGGGTCGGGCTGGTCGCGGCGCCTCGCTTCAAGCCTCGAGCTTCCGGCCCTCCGCGTTCCAAAAAAAAGGAGGGACCCGGTAACCCCGGGCCCCTCGACGAAGAGAGTGATTCTCTTTTTCGTTACTTCAGAACGGGCGGACGGATGTGGTCCTCTTCATCGCCGTCCAGATCGCGATAGGAGTCGATCACCAACTGGGTGATGTACGCGAAGTTGTGAACCCACGCGCCCGGCTCCTTCTGGCTCTGCTGGTAGTTGTGCGCAGCCTTGAGCAACGCCGGCGTCCAGGCCCTGTACCCGTTGGAGTATGTGGCCTCCCCGTCGTCGCAGATGCGGTTCTTGTTGGTGTCCTGGAAGAAGTAGGGGTAGCTGTGCGCGTCGTAGCAGATGGGCGCCTCGGCGTCGAAACCCACATCCTGCATCTGCGTGAGCAGGTCGGCGGCGATCGACTGGAGTTCGTCCTTGAGCGGCTCCGTCGTGCTGCCGTTCCTGTTGTAGTCGAGGTCGCTGTACGTGCGGATGTCCTCGAACTTCTCGATCGTCGTGTGGCACTGCTTGCAGTAGTCGATGTTGTCGCTCGGATGGAACGAATGGTCCGTTCCCGTCGCGCTGTGGCAGTCAGTACAGTTGTTGTTGGTGGTCGATGTGCTGTGCCCCCAACGTCCGTCGTACTCGAGTCCGTCGTACTCGTAGCCACCCTTGGCCAGGCTGCCCATCAGCGTCGCGCCTGCCGCCAGATAGTGGACATTCAGGAACTTCATCTTGTCCTGCGCGATTGCCTCGTCGATCTGCACCTTGCTGACGCGGCCCTGGTGACAGGTCATACAGATGTTGGACTGCACGGCCTTGTTGGTTCCGTCGCCCGTCGCCGCGATCGTCGTGTACCCACTCGGGAAGGTGACGGTGCGGACGATGTGCACGTCGAAGGTCTGCGTGTCGCTGTGGCAGACGGCGCACTCGAAGCCGTTGGCGATTTCCTGGCTCGTGTTGGAACCGTAGGTCAGGAACTCGGTGAAGCCCGCCGCGCCCGAGTGGCACTTGGCGCAACTCGCCGAAACCTGGCCACCCTTGTCCCAATGGCGGAACGCCTCGGCGGTCCCGTCGAAGTGACCGATGTCGTTGCGGTCTCCGTTAAACGGCAGCGGAGCCTTACCGTTGTCTTCGAGGCCCGCGTTCAGGTCCTGGATCGAGTCGTGCACGATCTGGATGACGAACTTGCCGTTGTGCGCGTAGCCGCCCGGATCCTTGGTGGCGTACTGGAAATTGAAGGTCGCCTTGAGCGAACGCGCGGTGAAGCTCTTGTAGCGGTTGCCGTAGCCGATCTCGCCGTCGTCCGCCTCGCCGTTGCCATTCAAGTCGTTGAACCAGTACGGGTAGCTGTGCGAATCGTAGAGGATCGGCTTGCCGACCACGTCCGCGCTGTACTTCTGGACCGCGGCGTAGAGGATGTCGCGCAGGCCGTCGATCTCGTACCAGAGGCCCTCGCTCCTGTTTCCGTCGCCGTCATAGTCCTGGAGCACGGACGACTTCATGCGAATGTCCCACGTGTCCTCGATCTGCGCGACGTCCTTGTGGCATTCCGCGCACTCGTTGATGCGGATCTTGAGGGTGTGTTGGTCGTGGCATTCCTGGCAGTCGTGGGCGCCTTCGACGTGCCGGAAGCGGACGTCGTAGCTCTGGCCGTCATAGAGATAGCCGCCCCTGACCTGCCCGCCGTAGCGGGTGGCCGCGGCCGGGTAGTAGTGGACGTTGATGAACCCGCGATCGGGCATCACCTCGTCCTCGTTGGCGGGATCCGCGTCGAGGATCGCCTCATCGACCGAGTCGGTCGAAGCGCGCCCCTGGTGGCAGCTCATGCAGACCGCCTCGCGTCCGTCCACGGAAACCGTGACGCCGCTCGGGAAGGTCACGTCCCGAAGTTCGAGCGACGAGTCGTTGTGACAGGTCACGCAGTCAACCACCGAGCCGGTGGGATGGGGGCCATCGACCATCTCCGGCGTGCTGCCGTCCTCGCCGAGGAAGTCGTGGAATCCATGGCGGCTGTGGCACTTGGCACAGCTCGCGGGGATCTCGCCGCTGTCGTCCCAGTGCGTGAACGCCTCCGCGGTCCTGTCCGCGTGCCCGGAACCGACCCACTCGTCATAGAAAGGAACATCCTTCGACGAATCGAGGATGATCTCGCTGGTCGCGTCGCCAGTGGCGCCGGAGTCTGCACCTTGGGCCGAGATGGTCACAGTCCCGGATCCAATGCCGGTGACCACGCCGTTGGCGCTGACGATTGCGACTGCCTGGCTGGATGTCGCCCACACGTACTCGCTGTCCGAGGCGTTCGCCGTTTCGGCTGTGAACTGGACGCTCTCGCCAATTGCGATCTCGCC
>CBDURV010000347.1:0-5074 GCA_965369495.1 uncultured bacterium | reverse complement strand
GCGCGATGAATGGAGACCTTATGGTGGAGGACGACGGGACATGGACGCGATTCACACTGCGATTACCGCCCCTGCCGGACGAGCCTGCATGACACGCATTCTGATTGTCGAAGACGAAGCACCCATTCGCGACGGGCTTGTGGATCACCTCGGCCGCGAGGGGTTTCGCGTTTCGGCCGCGGCGACGTTGGCGGAGGGCATCGAGCGGCTGGAGATGAACCCCGATCTGGTGGTGCTCGACCGCCGCCTGCCCGATGGCGAAGGGCTCGACCTGCTGCGCAGCCTGCGCGAACGGGGTCGCCGCACGCCGGTCATCGTGCTGAGCGCGCGCGGCCAGCCCGATGATCGCGTGGAAGGGCTCGAGGACGGCGCGGACGACTACATGACCAAGCCGTTCAATCTGCGCGAGTTGGTGGCGCGCATTCGTGCCGTGTTGGGGCGCGGGGAGCGCGAGGGCAACGAACTGACTTTTGGCGAATACACGCTCGATTTGGGCGCGCGCCTCTTGCGGCAGGGGCGTCGCGAAATCACGCTGCGCAAGACGGAGTTCGACCTGCTGTTGTATCTGGCGCGCAACCCGGGCCGCGCCATCCCGCGCAACGAGCTGTTGGACCGGGTCTGGGGTTACGACCGCTATCCCACGACGCGCACCGTGGACTATCACGTGCTGGCGCTGCGCAAGAAGGTGGACGCCGCGCACATCGTCACCGTGCACGGCATCGGGTACCGATTTGATGCGTGATCTAGCCTGCATTATTCACGAGGCGCGGTTTCTGGACGGACCAGATCGCCGAGCTGTGTTTCCCGAGTTTGGCATCGTTCGTCCTAGACGACCCCTCCGGGTCGCCTTCGGACTCTCTCTTCGATCTCGACGATCTGTCCTCGCCCAGAACGGCCCGCCGTAGTTCGAAAAGCGCGCCGTGCCGCGTCCCGCAGTTCCCTACCGAGAGATCTGCTCCCGATGCGCCCGCGTCTCATGAATAACGCAGGCTTGCAGGCCGCAAACAAATCTCTGGCGAACCGCTCGCATCCGGTAACGGCGCGCGTGGGACAAGGGGACGCATGATGCGAACCACACTCATTGCTCTCTTCCTGGCCGCGTCGCTTGCGGGCGCCGGCGACAGCGAGGCCGAAAAACAGTTCCGCGACGCCTGGTGGCGCGAGTCGAGCGAGTCGGACCTGCCCAAGGCGCTGGCCGCCTACCGGCGCGCGGCGGCGGCGGATGGACCCGCCGAGGTTCGTGCCAAGGCGCTGCTGAAGGTGGCCGAATGCCTCAAGCGACTCGACAAGGCGCAGGAGGCGATGCAGGTGCTCGACAGGCTTCGCAAGGAGCATCCGGGGCAAAAGGAGGTGCTCGACAAGGCGGATCGGCTGGTGAAGGAGTGGACGGCAATCGATCTGCGCACGTCCTACTCGGACTGGTACCGGCGCTACCTGTTCAGCCCCGAGTTCCAACAGGACGTCGTGGATCGCGTGCTCGGGCTGCCCAACGACGAAGACGCCGAGGCCTATTTGCTCTCGCTGGGGGAGGCGGCGATCCCCGCGCTGCGCGAAGCGATCAAGTCGAAGAACGCCGAGCTCGTAAGTTCGGCGATGAACCTGCTGCTCCTGCTGGGAGACCTGCCGTCCGCAAAGCTGCTGCTGGACGATCACGAATGGGCAATCCACACGAACTCGTGGCGTGCGATTCTCGATGCGTCCGCCGACTCGCGCGAGCGCGTTGCGCGGGAAATCGATAACCCGGCGCCCATGGCGGTGCTGCTCCAGGCGGCGGCGACGTCTCCCGCTGCGCTGCTCAAGGCGTTGGGCGAAGACGCCGGCGCGCGCCTCGCGGTGGAAAACGGCGAAGCGGCGAAAGCGCTCATCGAGGCGCTCTACGCCACCCGATCGCCGGCCGTGCACCGCAGCCTCGCCGACCTCGGCGTGCATCCCAAGTCGCCGGCGGGGGTGCGGGAGCTTGCCGCCGCTGGCCTGGTGCGAAACGGCTGGATCGGGGGGACGGCGGAGGACTGGCTCGAATGGGCGCGCGATTGCGATGTCTTCGATTATCGAATGGCTGCCTACGCGGCGATCGGGCGCACACTGCGGCCGGGCGCAGAGGAAGTGATCGATTCGGTGTTCGGCGACCTGCGCGACGTCGGCAAGATCCGGCGCGACCTGCAGACGGAGCTGTCAGCAGCGTTTGCGGGAGGGCTTCGGCGCAACGGCCTGAGCCTCCAGCTCTCGTGGTCGCCGGATCGCGTGCTGGAGTACATTCGGGTCTGCCTCAACGCCGACGACGAGGACACCACGACGGAATTCATCCGTTGGCTGCGATCCGATCGGTCGCGGGGCGGCAATGTCGCCAACGCTCTGCTGCTCGAGCCGGAGAAGTTCAAGTTCGACGACCCCGCCGAAGCCGCCCTGCCGTGGTACGTCTACTACTTCGATCTTGACGATCCCGACCAGGCGCTCGCGCAGGCGCGGTGGACGCGCTCGATGCAGCGCGCCATCCTGCGCAACTGGGAGACCTGGGACGACGTGCGCAAGAGCGCGGTTCTCAAGCTCTGTTCCTACGGGATGATTGGCTACCCCGCGCAGCAACGCGCGCTGGGCAAGGCGCTGATCGAACTCACCAAGGGCAAGGAGCTATCGGCCAAGCTCGCCGGGCAGATCGAGGCGTTGGCGGAGCGCTCCGACGACTGTTAGCCGATCACGACGTCGTCACCGACGCGGATCGTGCCGCCGGTGACGGCGTCGGCCCACGCGCCGCCGCCCCAGCGTGCGCGCATCGCATCCTTGAGCCCGTCGAGCGCGGCATCCATCTGGTGGCACGGCTTCGTTTCGCCGCGGATGTGCAGTTCGACTTCGCCGATGCGTACGGTGCGCCCCGTGGTCTCGTTGAGATCGATGTCGGAGATCAGCACGTTGGCGCGCCGCGTTCCGGGATCGAGGTCGGAGCCCATTTCGCTCATGATCTCCGCCCAGCGTTCGGCTGAGATGAGCGTCACGTGGCGCTTCTGCTGCTTGTTTCCCGCGACGCCGTCGCCCGCAACGATCGTGAGTTCTTCCGCGGGTTCCATCGCGGCGCCCTGCGCGGGCTTGATCCAGAGGCGTTCGATGCGGGCCATGGCGAGATTGTAGGGGTGCCCCCCGTTTGCGCGCCCAAGCGCGCACTTCGACCGCGTAAGTGCTTTCCCACCAACGCCTTGCGAGCGACCTGAGGCTCCCCTGGCGAGCGCTAGGTCTCCTTGACGGCGGTGTTCAGTTCGTTGAAGGCCTTCTTGGCGTCGCTGAAGAACATCATCGTGTTGTCCTTGGCGAAGAGCGGGTTGGGAATGCCGGCGAAACCGGGGCTCAGCGAGCGCTTGATGACGATCACCGTGCGCGCCATATCGACGTTGATGATCGGCATGCCGGCGATCGGGCTGTTGGGGTCGGTGCGCGCCACCGGATTCACCACGTCATTGGCGCCCACGACGATGCAGAGGTCCACCGTTTCAATGGTGGAGTTGATCTCGTCCATCTCCTTGAGCTTGTCGTAGGAGACGTCGGCTTCCGCCAGCAGCACGTTCATATGCCCCGGCATGCGACCGGCGACCGGGTGGATGGCGTACTCGATCTCGGCATCGAACTTCTCGGCGACGAGGTTGCCGAATTCGCGCACCGCGTGCTGCGCCTGCGCCACCGCCATGCCGTAGCCGGGCACGATCACGATGCGCTGCGCCGTTTCGACCATCATCGCGATCTCGTCGGCGCTGGTGGATTTGACCGTCGTGTAGACCTCGTCGGCGTCGGGCGTGTCGGCCGTGGGTCCCATGCGGCTGAACATGACGTTGAGCAGCGAGCGGTTCATCGCCTTGCACATGATCATCGTCAGCACGATGCCGGACGCGCCGACCAGGGAGCCGGAGATGATCAGCACGCTGTTGCCGATCACGAAGCCGGTGGCCGCCGCGGCGAGACCGGAATAGCTGTTCAGCAGCGCGATCACGACCGGCATGTCGGCGCCGCCGATCGACCAGGTCAAGAGCACGCCGAGCGCGCCCGAGGCGGCGACCAGCATCCAGAACGCGTGTTCGTTGTGCGGATCGCCCACGACCAGAAAGCCCGCCACGATCGATAGCGCGAGGAAGGCGAGCTTCGCGAAGCCCGCCATCGGGATCCGGTCGCTCTTCATCACCGCGATCCCGGCGATGACCACGGCGCTGAAGACGGTGATCGCGTTGTACGTGTCAAGCCCGGCGGGGACAACGTAGGCGAGTGCGCCGGCCAGTGTGACGAGGGCGAAGCCGTACTTGATCGCCTTCTGCCACGTGTAGAGCTTCCACTTGACCGCGAGGAACTCCGCCAGCTTGCCGAATGCGACGTAGCTGCCGAAGAAGGTGACCGAACCGATTAGCGCCGACGCGACCGTCGCGACGAGCATGGTCATGCCGGGGTCGATCTTGTCCTGGGCGAGCGCGGCCGATGCGGCCAGCAGCGCGGACGCTCCGACGAGCACCGATGCGGCGCCGCCAAACCCGTTGAACAGGCCGACGAGTTCCGGCATCGAGGTCATCTTGATCTTGATCGCCGCGAACACGCCGATGGCCGAACCGATTGCCAAGCCGATCAGGATGTAGGTGTAGTCGAGCGTGTGGTCGCTGGGAATGAGCGTGACGACGACCGCGATGAGCATCGCGAGCATGCCGGCGCGGTTGCCGCGCACCGCCGTCTTCGGGTGGGTCATCCACTTCAGGTCGAGGATGAACAGCACCGCCGCGACGAGGTAGCAGACGTTGACGAATTCCGGGCTGAGTTTCATGGTCTGCTGCCCCTATTTGCGCTTGAACATGTGGAGCATGCGCCCCGTGACCAGGAAACCGCCGACGACGTTGATGGTGGCGAGCGCGACCGCGACGCCGCCCAGCATGCGTGCGAGATCCGGCAGGCGCGGGTCGCCGGCCAGCACGATGGCGCCGACCAGCGTAATGCCGCTGATCGCGTTCGAGCCGGACATGAGCGGCGTGTGCAGCGTGGGCGGGACCTTTGTGATGATCTCGAAGCCGACGAAGATCGCCAGCACGAAGACCGTCAGGAGCATGATCAGATC
>CBDURV010000346.1:0-5086 GCA_965369495.1 uncultured bacterium | reverse complement strand
CCAAATCTTCGTTCCAGTCGCGGCGCAGCGCGCCGGTTACCTCGGACACGCGCGCGCCGGTCGCGTAGAGCAGTTCGAACAGGGCGCGATCGCGCCGACCGAGCGTCGTGTTGGTCGGAATCGTTGCCAGAAGCCGTGCGACGTCTTCGGCGGAGAGCAGGCGCGGCAGCGTTCGCCAGCGGCGGGGCGCGTCGAGGGTTTCGGCGGGATTGGTTTTGGCCAGCCCTTCGGCAGCCAGGAATCGGTGGAATGACCGCAGGCAGGCGAATCGGCGGGCCACGGTGGTCTCGGCCCGACCCGCTTTGCGCAAGTGGGCCAGATAGTCAACGATGTCCCGCGCCTTTACCCGCGCCAGCGTCCGTTTGCGCTGCTTGAGCCAGCGCCCGTAATCCGCCAGGTCGCGCCGGTAGGCGAGCAGCGTGTTCCGCGCCAGTCCGGCCTCGGCTTCCGCCCACCGGAGGAACTCCGCGCATTCGGTCTGCATACCTCCTCCATCGGTTATTTGTGGCTCTTGACCCCGCCCCTGTCCGCTCTATGCTTCAGGGCTTGCCCCAGGGAGTCGCAGCATGACGTCAGAAGACGCTTCGCCGAAGCAGAACAAGCCCGCCAAGTCCCCCTTCTCTGCAGCGCAACTCAAGCACTTTCGCGAGTTGCTGATCGAGCGCCGCGCGAAGATTCTCGAAAGCGTGACCGCGCTCGAGAAGGAGGCGCTCAAATCGACGGGCCAGGACTTCAGCGTGGATCACATGGCCGACCACGGCTCCGACAACTTCGAGCAGGACCTGTCGCTGTCGCTTGTCGAGGGTGAGCGCAAGGAGCTGGACGAAATCGGCGGCGCGCTCGAGCGGCTTGAAGTCGGCGGCTACGGCATCTGCGAGGGCACCGGCGAGCCGATCGGGCGCGAACGCCTCGAGGCGATTCCCTACACCCGCTATACGATCGAGCATCAGCGCAAGATCGAAGCGGGTGAGGTCGATATAGAGGAATGAACACTCGTGGAAAGCGCGCCGGCTGGTTGCTGCTGGCCGCAACCATCGCGGTCGCCGACCTGTGGAGCAAGTGGCTCTGGGATTACCCCAAGGCGATTCCGCACGGCCGGCCGCTCATGAACCGCGAAGTCTTCGAAAGCTGGTTCGCGATTCGCACGATCTGGAATCCGGGCGGCGTTTGGAGCGCGCAGATTCCGGGTGGCCTGCTCTTCTGGGGCACGGCGCTGGCGGTTCCGCTGGTGATCGCCTGGATCTTCTGGCCGCCGCACGCACGCCGCTGGGAGACCGCGGCCAAGGCGCTGATTCTCGGCGGAGCGATCGGCAACTTCTATGACCGCTGGCGCTGGAACGCCGTGCGCGACTGGATCGACGTCTACTTCGGTGGCAAGGAGGGCTGGCACTGGCCGACCTTCAATGTTGCCGACATGGCGCTGGTTGGCGGAATCGGCGTGCTGCTGGTGCTGAGCTTCCTGCCGGAGTACAAGCCGAACTCGACTTCGGTCGCGGGGGAGGCCACCGCGTGAAGCTCGACGGGATCTCTGCCGCGACGGTCCGGCGTGCAGTGGAGATCTACCTCGGCGCCGCCTATCCCGGCTCCTCGCGCTGGCGTGCCCCGAAAATGGATTTCAGCGGCGGCACAACGGCGGCCGATCTGATTCCCCGTTTCAACGACGAAAGCGAGAAGCAGCAGGGCCGGCTGGTCCAACGCTATGTGCTGCGCCTCGGCAACGCCCGCTATCCGCACATGAAGCTGGTGCTGGAGGAGTCGATTCTCGAGCACGAGTACGCCTTCACCGTCGATACGCACGATGATCTGAAGGTGTCGCCGGATGCGCCCGACTACGAGCGCTGGAACATGGTGCGGGCCCACAACCGCAAGCTGGCGGGGGCGATCGAGGAGCAGTGGCAGCTCCAGAAGGTCCCCACGCTGAGCGACATCCAGGAGCTGATCGGAACCAACGAGCAGATCGAGGCCGAGGGTCGCGACGTGCTGGTGGTGGACGACGACCCGAGCATTCGGGCCGCCATCCAGAAGCTGCTCGAAAGCGCGGGGCTCAACGTTCGCACCGCTTCCAACGGCAAGTGGGCGCTGGTCGCGGTCGCCGAGCGCCACCCCGACCTGATCCTGATGGACTATCAGATGCCTGAGATGGACGGCGTGACCTGCTGCGAGACGCTCAAAGCCGATCCCGAAACCGAGAATATCCCCGTCCTTCTCGCCACCCGCAGCCAGGTCGATCTCTCTGAACTCACCTACGCCGACGGCTTCCTGGTCAAGCCCTACCGGCAGGATGTGCTCTTCTCCATCGTCCGCAAACTGCTCAAATAGCCCCGGCCATTGCGAACCGGGCATCTTCTGGAATCCCGGAGATAATGTCCGGCTTCGGAACCAAGGAACCATCTCGTGATCGAGCACTTCGGCAACTTCCTAAAGGGCATTTTCGGCACCCGCAACGAGCGGGTCATCAAGGGCCTGGTCCCGCTGATCGACAGCATCAATGATCGCGAGGCCGAGTTCGAGTGCCTCAGCGACGACCAGTTGCGGGCCAAGAAGGACGAGTTCCAGAAGCGGCTGGCGGCGGGCGAGACGCTCGACGATCTGCTGCCCGAGGCGTTCGCCACCGCCCGCGAGGCGGCCAAGCGCACCCTCGGCCAGCGCCTCTTCGACGTCCAGATGATGGGCGGCATCGGCATGCACCGCGGCGCCATCGCCGAGATGATGACGGGTGAGGGCAAGACACTCAGCTCCGTCCCGCCCGCCTACCTGAACGCCCTGACCGGCCGCGGCGTGCACATCGTCACGGTCAACGACTACCTCGCCCGTCGCGACGCGCAGTGGAACAAGCCGGTCTACGACCTGTTGGGCCTGACGGTCGGCTGCATCCAGTCGCAGATGCACAGCCAAGAGCGCATTCCGCAGTACAACGCCGACATCACCTACGGCACCAACAGCGAGTTCGGCTTCGACTACCTGCGCGACAACATGAAGACGCGCTTCGAGGACCAGTGCCAGAAGGACCGCTACTTCGCGATCATCGATGAGGTCGACTCGATCCTGATCGACGAGGCGCGCACGCCGCTGATCATCTCCGGCGCGGCGGAGGAGGCGACCGACCGCTACTACCGCGCCGACCGCGCGGTGCGCCGCTGGCCCAAGGAAAAGGGCGTCGAGAAGGCGGACCTCGACGAGAAGCTGGACCAGGCGGTCAAGGGCCCGTCTCCCGACAAGGAGAAGGTGCGCCTCGAGTTGGAGAACGACTACTACTACGTCTACTCCGAAAAGCAGCACTCCGCCTACCTGACCGAAGACGGCATCATCGCGGCGCAGAACGACCTCGGCGTCGCCGATTTCTATGCGCCCTCGGTGATGAACGACAACTGGCCGCATCACCTCGAGCAGGCGATCCGCTCCCACACGATCTACAACATCGATGTCGATTACGTGGTCAAGGCCGACGAGATCATCATCGTCGATGAGAACACCGGCCGCCTGATGGAGGGGCGCCGCTGGAGCGATGGCCTGCATCAGGCGATCGAGGCGAAGGAAGGCATCAAGATCCAGAACGAGAATCAGACTCTCGCGACGGTCACGATCCAGAACTTCTTCCGCCTCTACGACAAGCTCTCCGGCATGACCGGCACCGCGCTCACCGAAGCCGCGGAGTTCTACAAGATCTACACGCTCGACGTGAATGTCGTGCCGACCAACCGCCCGCTGCAACGCCACGCCTTCCAGGACCGCGTGTTCCTGCACGAGAAGGAGAAGTTCCACGCGGTGCTCGATGAGATCCTGCGCGTCCACGCGTTGGGCCGGCCGATTCTCGTCGGCACCACGTCGATCGAGGCGAGCGAGCGGCTTGCGCAACTGCTCCTCAAGCGCGGTGTTCCGCACGAGGTGCTCAACGCCAAGCAGCACGAGCGCGAGGCGCACATCATCCTCAACGCGGGCCAGATGGGGGTGGTCACGATCGCCACCAACATGGCGGGTCGCGGCACCGACATCCTGCTGGGCCATTTCGAGTTTGCCGATCTGCTCGACCACTGGAAGAAGCGCGGCGCCGTCCCCAAGGACGTCCGCGTTGACGACGACAAGCTCTTCGAGAAGCTGGCCGACTTCTGGGTGACGCAGTTCCTCGACGACAAGCAGCGCAAGAAGCTCGATGGTGCCGACTACGAGGCCAAGAAGAAGGCGCTCGAGTCGTTCTGGGAAGACGCCGACATGTCGCCGTACCCGTTCGAGCCGATCGGTTCGATCGCGTTGCTGGGCGGTTTGCACATCCTCGGCACGGAGCGGCACGAGTCACGCCGCATCGACAACCAGCTTCGCGGTCGCGCGGGTCGCCAGGGCGATCCCGGCTCGTCGGTCTTCTACGTCGCGCTCGAGGACCCGCTCATGCGCAAGTTCGCGCGCGAGGGCGTCAAGAAGCTGCTCGAGAAGATGGGCATGGGCGATGGCCAGGAGATCACGTCGCCGCTCGTTTCGCGCGCCATCCAGCGTGCGCAGAAAAAGGTCGAGGAGCGCAACTTCGACATCCGCAAGAACCTGCTCGAGTACGACCAGGTCAACGACGAGCAGCGCAAGACGGTCTACCAGCATCGCACCGCGATCCTCGCCTCGGAGGGGCTGGAGGAGACCGTGCTCGACCTTGGCGACGAGGTGATCGAGGGCGAGTGCGCGCTACAGATGGAGGGGCACATGTCGCCGGCGGAGTGGCCGGTGCAGGACCTCGCCGCCTGGGCGCAGCGCAAGTTCAGCATCACCGTCGATCCGGAAGAACTGCGCGCGACGGGCGATTCGAACGGCGCCGCCGAGTTCATGCAGACCGAGGTGCGCGCTCACCTCGCGCACATGAAGGAAGAGATCGGCGAGGAGGACTTCAAGCAGATCCTCCGCTTCGTGTTGCTGCAGAGCTTCGATGACAAGTGGAAGGACCACCTGCGCGAACTCGACGCGCTGCGCGAGGCGGTCGGTCTGCGCGGCTACGGCCAGAAGGACCCCAAGCAGGAATACAAGCGCGAGGCGTCGGAGATGTTCACCCTCATGCAGGGGAACATCGCCGAGGCGGTGACCGACATGGTCTATCGCATCAGCGTGC
>CBDURV010000345.1:0-5100 GCA_965369495.1 uncultured bacterium | reverse complement strand
TCGCCCAACGGCCACTTCTCCGGCGCCAAGGAGAAGGACACGTGAAGCGCGTTCTGGTGCCAGGTCGTGGCATCCAAGCAGTGCGCGGAGGACAAGGTCAAACCGGTCATCGGCGGGTTCATGGGCGAGCACCTCGCACTGCTCAAGCAGGGCTACTCGTTTTCCGGTTACGAGCGCGACAAGGTCTGGATCAACAAAGGCGACGGGACCTTCTACGACATTTCGGGCATTTCCGGAGCCGACTCCATCAGCGACGGGCGCGCAGCGGTCTTTGGCGATTTCGACAACGACGGCGACCTCGACATCTTCCTGCGCGCCATGCACGGCCGAGCGACCTTTCTCTTCATAAACACGATCGGACAGAAGAAGAACTCGCTGCGGGTCGTGCTTACTGGCACGCGCAGCGGCAAGGATGCATTCGGCGCCGTCGTGCGCGTGAAAACGCCCGCCGGCATTCTCACCAAGGTGAAGCACGGCGGCGGGCGTTTTCTGGCTCAGAGCGATCCGCGTCTGCTGTTTGGCCTGGGCGACGCTGAAAATGTGGATTGGATCGAGGTGACGTGGCCCAATGGCGTCAAGCAACGCGGCTACGGCGGATCCGCCGGATCGACAATCCGCATCAAAGAGAAATGACCGCCGACTACAACGACAAACACCCGCCCGCCACCGGCGTGCTCGTCGCAAACCTCGGGACGCCCGACGCCCCGACGACGCCGGCGCTCAGGAAGTACCTGCGCGAGTTCCTCTCGGATCCGCGCGTGATTGACCTGCCCCGTTGGAAGTGGCAGATCATCCTGAATCTCTTCGTGCTCACGACGCGCCCGGCCAAGTCCGCGGCCGCCTATCGCAAGGTGTGGAGCGAGGGCGGATCGCCGCTGCTCGTGACCGGCAAGGCGCAGGCGGCGGGAATCGAGGCGGGTCTGCGCGCAAAGACGGCGGGCCCCCTGCATGTCGCGCTCGGCATGCGCTACGGCAATCCGAGCATCGAGTCGGCTCTGCAGGAACTCGAGACGAAGTCGTGCCGGCGCGTGCTGCTTCTGCCGCTCTACCCGCAGTGGTCGGCGACGACGACCGCATCGACCTTCGACGCGATGGCTGCCGCATTCAAGACGCGCAGTTGGATGCCGGAGTTCCGCATGGTGCGCGACTACTACGATCACCCCGGCTACATCGATTCATTGGTCGCGTCGATTCGCGAGGTTTGGGAGGGGTCCGGGGAACCGGAGCGGCTGGTGCTGAGCTTTCACGGCACGCCGAAGCGCTACTTCACCGAGGGCGGCGACCCCTACTACTGCTTCTGCTCCAAGACGGCGCGACTGGTGCGCGAGGCGCTGGGGCGCACGGAGGAGAACGCCGTACTGACCTTCCAGTCGCTCTTCGGCAAGGAGGAGTGGCTCAAGCCCTACACCGACAAGACGCTCGAAGCGTGGGGCAAGGCGGGCGTGAAGAGCGTGGACGTCATCTGCCCGGGATTTTCGGCCGACTGCCTCGAGACGATCGAGGAGATCGACCAGGAGAACCGCGAGATATTCCTCGGCGCGGGCGGCGAGCAGTTCCGCTACATCCCCGCCCTGAATGACCGCCCCGACCACATCGCCGCGCTCGTGGATGTGGCAGCAGCCGAAATGACCGGCTGGCTCTAATGCGCTGCTGACGGCGCACGGCGTCGCCGTAAACCGTTACCCAAAAACAGATTAGGACTGGTCGGAGGCTGGCCCGGCGAGGGTTAGGGCGAGGGCGCCGACCAGGAGGGCGGTCCAGAGGATTTCGCTGATGCGGTGGACCGTCTCGATGTTCTCGCGCGCCATGATCATGGGGTTGATGTAGAAGGCGCTCACGGCCGCTCCCACGGTCAACAGCAGCGCCCCGATCAGGCGCGGCTTGCTGCGAAACCACAACAATGCGGCGAGTCCGGCGGCGACGATGCCGACCATGTCGACGATCTTGAACAGGCCGCCCATGAAGTCGCCGGCGACCTCCTTCGTCTCCATCATCTTGAAGGCGCGAATGGCGGTCACCGTGGTCATCGCCATCGCGCCCGCCCACGCGCCGAGAAGTAGCTGAACGACGCGGTTCATTTGCCACCCTCCTTCTCTTCGAGCGGAATCGTGCCGAGGAAATCGAGGAATTGGCGTCTATCGCGCACGGCGGCGAGTTGGCCGGCGCGGTCGGGATCCTTCGCCACCGTCGCCAGCCCACGCATCAGCGCGAGGTGCTGCTTGACCTGGCGCGGCTCGCAGATCCACATGACGATCACGTAGGCGGGAATCGAATCGCGCGAGTTGAAATCGATGCCCTGCGCGCTGAGCCCCACGGTGACGCCCAGCTTCTTGGCGTGTTTCGACTTGCCATGGGGAAGAGCGATACCGTTGCCGATGCCGGTCGATGCGACCTTTTCGCGCTCGAGAATCGCGGTGCGCAACTCCGGCTCACGCTCCAGGTCGATCACGTCCTGCGCCACCAGCGTGCTGACCAGCACGCGGATCGCTTCCTCGCGCGTCGTGGCGTCGAGGTGGAGTACTTCGATGTCGGGCGGGACGACGTCCCGAACCGTCTTCTCCTTGCGTCGCGGTTGGCTCATGATGCGGGGATCGTAATGAAGCGATGCGAGATCGGGTAGAAACGGGGCGAAATGCGGCTCTTCGGGACGGATCACATTGCCGCGCTGGTCGTCACGGCGATCTGCTGCGCGGTCGCCGTAGCCGTCGGCAGGCGCCTGCGCGGCACGCCCACCGCGCGGATTGCCGGTCGCAGCCTGGCGCTGGTTCTGCTCGCCGCCCAGATCGCCGATCCGTTCATCGCGCACGATCTCGGCTGGCTGCGCTGGAATAACTCTCTGCCCATCGAACTCTGCGACGCCGCCTCGTTCGCGGTGATGGTGGCGCTCTGGGGCCAGCGGCAACTCGCCTTCGAGCTGGCGTATTTCTGGGGCCTGGCGGGCACGGTGCAGGCGATCGTGACCCCCGATCTGGGAGACGCGCTCGCCTTCCCCCACCCGGAGTTCGTGCGCTTTTTCGTGCTCCACATCGGCATCGTGGCGGGCGTCTTCTATCTGGGCCCGGGACTCGGCATGCGGCCGCGGCGAGGGGCGGAGTACCGCGTGCTCGGCATGACGCTCGCCTACGCAGGGCTGGTCGGCATCGTCAACTGGGCGCTCGATGCCAACTACATGTACCTCTGCGTCCGGCCGACCGCGTCGCCGCTGGACTGGTTCGGGCCCTGGCCGTGGTACCTCGTCGGTGCAACGGCGATGGCGGCGGTGATGTTCTCGGCGCTGGCGCTGCCCTATCGCTTTTCGCGTTCCGGCGGAAGCTGACTCAACTCGTGGTCGATGCGCATGCGGCGCGCGACCCCCGCCGGAATCTCTTTCGCCGCCAGCAGATAGGTTCGCGCAAGTTCCGGTTTGCCGATGGCCGCCGCGAGCGCAGCGAGTTCAATCCGCCCATCGACCCGCACCTCCGCCAGCATCAGGCTGTCGCCATCCACCAGCGCCCCGATGGACTTGAGGAACGGCGCGGCATCGACCTCCGCTTCGATCGCGCGCCGCCAGCCGGTCGCAAACACGGCGATATCGAACGTGGTTTGCGCGGTGTAGCGAACCGCCATCTCCGTCATGGGGGCGTCGCCGTGCTTCTCCTCGAGCGTCCCCAACGCCGCCCTGCGCATCGTGACCATTTTCTGGGCGTTGACTCGCGCGTTCAAGGCGGCCGCGAGGGGCACGCAGCGGTAGGCAACAAAGTGCGGCCCATTCCGACGCCGGATTTCCCTGAACGCGTCGCCGAACGCCTCCACCTTATCGGTGGCATGTTCCTTGGAATCCGCCACGATCCACGCGCGCTCGATGATCACCTCACCGACGAAGCGCGACTCGGGGAACTTCTTGAGAAACGCATCGATGCGTTTCGCCGCGTCCTTTTCGCCCGCCTTGCGAGCGAGAATGGCGCGAGCGGCGGCCGCGTACTCGCGCATCCAGGGCGCCGTCGCCTTGGCTACCAGGCGATCGAGAATCGGCCGCGCGCGATCGAAGTCGAAACCGGCGCGGACCGCCATGCGCGCTTCCAGAAGCTGCTTCTGCTCCGCCACGCGCGGATCTTCCCGCACGAATTCGAGCAGATCGGCGATCGGCAACTCCAGCAGCGTCGGCTTCTCGGGCGTCGCGCCCTTCAGCTCCACCTTGATCACGCCGTCGGATTCCGCCAACGTGCGGACCACATCCGCGGCTCGAACGCCCCCCGTGTGGTCGATCCAACGAATCGAGGGCGCCCCGGCCAACGTGGCTGCGGCGACGGACAGGACTACGATCAGCACTCGCATCGTGCGTATGATAGCCCGCCCGCGAGAAGCGCCATGTCAATCGAGGTCTTCGACAACCCGCGCCCCGAGCGCGACTACACCATCGAAATCGTGCAGCCGGAGTTCACTTCCGTCTGCCCCAAGACCGGCCAACCCGATTTCGGGACGCTCACCATCCGTTACATGCCGGACGCCGCCTGCATCGAGCTCAAGTCGCTCAAGCTCTACCTGCAGGAGTACCGCAACAAGGGCATCTACTACGAAGCGGCCACCAACGCGATCCTCGACGATCTGGTGGCGGCCTGCTCACCGCGCTGGATGGAACTGACCGGCGCCTTCACCGCGCGCGGCGGCATCAGCACGACGGTTACGGCCTCCCACAAATCCCACCCTTGACCGTGGGACGGTCGCCAACGACCATTGGGGCTCCACTAGGAGGGGCCCATGGGCGCCAGTATCGTCCTCAATCTAATTCGCGCGACTCTTACCGGCTTGATCGTCGTGTTGCTGACCATTCTGGTCATGCAGCGCAACTCGATCGAAGAACGCCTGCTCAACGTCCAGGACGGACAAGGCGAGCAGGCCAAAGCCGTCCGGGACCAGGAGCGCTCCGCCAAAAAGCTGCAAGGCGCCATTGACCGCATCGACAAGCGCGTGCGTGCGCTCGACAAGGCGGTGCGCGCCGGCGCCATCCAGGTGCGCCCTGGCGGCGACGGCGCCGACCCGCGGCCGCCCGATCTCGGCGAAGATCCGCGCACGCTCCCCCACTGGCCGACCGAGGACAACATCCTCGTCGGCCTGGAAAAC
>CBDURV010000344.1:0-5109 GCA_965369495.1 uncultured bacterium | reverse complement strand
CTCCCAGCGCGAGGCCGAGGCGGTCACGCCGGTGACGCAGATCTCGCGCGAGACCATGCTGCCCAGTCGGCCGATCTGCAGCGTGGTGCGCTCGACCCAGCTATCCGAATCGGAGGTCGGCGGCAGCGCCAGCGTGGCGCCCACCCACTCGAACGGCGAACCCACGTCGAGTACGTGCAGGCGGCCGTCCATGTGGGCGTCGCTCACCTCGGCGGAGTAGATCTGCGCGAGCGCGTACTGGGCCAGCAGCGAATCGGCCACCGCGCGCTTGAGGTCCGCCGGCCCGGCGGGACGCCACGGGGTGCCCTTGCCGCCGCGCAGCAGACGATCGACGTCGAAACGCGGCAAGCCGACGAGCGCCTGGCGCCCGACGCGATCGCCATAGTCCATCAGGAACAGCTCCGCCTCGACGAGACTGCGGATCGCGCTGGTGGTGATGCGCGGCTCACTGGCGGCGAACACCTTCTCCTCGACGCGTGCCGCCACTTCGGAGGCGATCTTCTCGTCGAGGTCCGCCTCGCGCACCAAGGCGTCGGCGATGCGCGCCTTCGACCATGTCGTCACGAGCGCCTTGCCCGGATTGCCGACCAGCGGGCCGACGAGTTCTTCGCCCAGTCCGCCAGCACCCGCCATGCCCGCGCCGAGCAGGTCGCCGGGGCGGCCGATGAAGCGCCCCTCCACGACCAGGCGCTCGCGGGCGCGCGCGCGTTTTTCGCGGTAGAGGATGTACGCCTTCGCCATGCGCGCGTGGCCGGTCTCGATCAGGACCTTCTCGACCATGTCCTGGATCTCTTCGATCCCGGGCACGCCGCCGGCGTATGTTTTTTCGAGAAAGAGCGTCGCGACGCCCGCCAACTCCTCGGCCAGGAAGCGGTCGTCGTTGCCGACGGCGCAGCCCGCCTTGTGGATGGCGTCGGCGATCTTGGTCTCATCGAAGGCGAGCAGGCGCCCGTCGCGCTTGCGGACCTTGACCAGCCGCCCGATCACGAGCTCTTCTTCCGCGCTCCGCCGGATTCGCCCTTGGCGCCCTTCTTGGAATTGCGCTTCGAAGTCTTGCCGGCCGGCTCGAGCATGGGCCGCACCTCGTCCATGAACTCGGCGATGTCCTTGAAGTCACGGTAGACGGACGCGAAGCGCACATAGGCGACTTCGTCGATCTTGCGCAGATCGCGCATGACCAGCCGCCCGATGAACTTGGTGGGCACCTCGCGGTCGAACTGCTCCATCACCTGGTGCTCGATGCGCGAGACAATGTCATCGAGCGTGTCGATGCTGACCGCCCGCTTCTCGCACGCCTTGATCAGGCCGGAGAGGATCTTGCGCCGCTCGAAGGGCTCGCGAACGCCGTCTTTTTTGACCACGCGGATGGGCGATTCCTCGATACGCTCGTAGGTCGTATAGCGCCGTTCGCACGACAAACACTCGCGTCGGCGGCGGATTGCGAAGCCGTCAGCGCTCGCTCGGGAGTCGATCACCCGGTTGTTATCAGCCTTACAGAAGGGGCACTTCACGCGCGAACCCCCCGAAATCCACAGGATAAGGGCACCATTGGACGCTAGCACACTACAGATTGTGCGTCAAACGACGAGCGGTCGATCGGCGCGACTGCTTGACGACGCGCCCCGGCGTGCCGATACTCTCCGGATTGACCAGTCTATCCCGAATCGCCCTCGGGCCCCTCGTACCTCCAGAGAAGCTGAACTGAACCGTTGAACATCGCGATCATTTCGGACATCCACGCCAATGTTGAGGCCCTTGAGGTCGTTCTCGCTGACATCAAGCGGCGAATGATCAAGGACATCGTCTGCCTTGGCGACATCATCGGGTACGGTCCGAGCCCGCGGGAATGCCTCCAGAAACTCATGGACTCCAAGATTGTCCTGATGGGCAACCACGAGGAGGCGGTCCTTTACTACGGGGAAGACTTCAACCCCAAGGCGCGCGAGGCAATCGACTGGACGCGCGACCAACTCAACCGCACCGACTGCCCCAAGGACGAGAACTACGAGCTCTGGAACTTCCTCGGAGTGATGGAGCAGATCGTGGTCACCGACGAGGCGATGTTCGTGCATGCTTCGCCGCGCGATCCGACCAAGGAGTACGTCACGCCGGACGACTGCAAGAAGAACCGGACCAAGCTCGAAGAGATCTTCACGCATTTCGAGCGCGTCTGCTTCATCGGGCACAGCCACATCCCGGGCGTCTACACCCAGGAGTTGCGCTACATCGATCCCAAGGCGATCGGCAACGAGTACCGGCTCGAAGAGGGCCGCAAGGCGTTGATCAACGTGGGAGCAGTCGGCCAGCCGCGCGACGGCGACCCCCGCGCGTCCTACGTCACGTTCGACGGACGCACGGTGAAATTTCACCGCCTCGAGTACGACTACAAGAAGACGATGGACAAGATCTACAAGGAGGAGCGGCTTCCCAACTATCTCGCCGACCGGCTCGCGGTCGGTCGATAGCCGCCGACGCCCGACGCCGTATTCACGCACTCGGCGCTCGCATTGAATCCGGCTCGGCCCCGGTTCCCCGCGCCCCTCCCGAATAGAACCTCGTCACCGCCGTAAAGAGGATCTCGACCTCCACTAACCGCACTGCCGGAACGACCATGTCACGCCAGATCCTCACCTTCTTCATCGTCCTCGCCGGACTGCTGCTGGTTTCGCGGCAGTGCAAGTCTCCCGCCAGCGCTCCGGGCGCGGTCGCCACCGAGGCACTCGGCAAAGCCGAAAACCTCGACGGCAACGAGCTGCTCGAAGACGAGGCGCGCGGGATCTCCGCCGCTTTCGATCTCGATGGCAGGCTCATCTCACTGACCGTCAACGGCGCTACCGTGATCCGCGAGGTCAACCGCAACCGCCGCACGTTCAATCTGCTCGAATCGACCCGATCGGGCGGAACGCGCGAGATCCACGATTGGACCCCGGAAAAACTCCCGGACGGCGGCATCGCGTTCGTGCATGCGACCGACACCTACACGGTGCGGCGCGAGCTGCGCATCGCCGCGGACGGGCGCGGACTGGATTGCACCATCAAGGCGACCGGCGCGCCGGAAGACGTGCGCGGTTTCGTCCTGACCGGCGTTTCGGGTGTGCCGCTCGGCATCGAGACGGGCAAGGAGCCGATCGAGCCGTTCGTCGTGCGCCGCATCGGAAGCGACCGGGTCCGCACGGTGAGCTGGTCGACGCTCGTGCAGCAGCAGGAGCGTCGGCGGTCCGAGTACCTCGGGCGTCTGCGCGCGGAAGAAGATTCAGCCGGCGCGCCCGACTACTTCGAGCGCACCGGAGTGCGCGCCGACCAGCAGGTGGAGCTCTTCGGCGTGCTCGGCAGCACGCATCTCGTCGCCCTCGAGAAGATCCCCTCCCTCTCGGCGCTCAACACGCTGGGCTACCGCCTCAACCGCGGAAACGGAACCACCCGCGAACTGGAAAGTTGGCTCACGCTTCCCACGGCGGCACGCGGCTACGAGGGCACGTTCCGGCTGCGATGGACGGCGCGCGAGGTGGCCGCCGCGGCGATTCCCGCGATCGCCAAGGTGATCGCCGGTCGCAAGGAGACCCGCACCGTCCTCAGCAACGATACGCTCGAACTGGAGCTGACCGACCGCGGCGCCGCCGTGACCTCGCTGCTGCTCAAGCGTTACGTCCGCATCGCCGGCCAGGATGAAACGCGCGAGAATTGGATCCCGATGATCCACGATGCCGTCCGGCCGGGGAACCGCACCCTGACGCTGTTGGTGCGCGACTCCGACCGCTACGGTGTCGATCCCGGAGACGCGGTCTGGAAGATCGCCGAGCAGACCAAGGACTCGATCGTCTACAGGCTGGAGTCGTCCAGCGGCTGGATCTTCGAAAAGCGTATCTCGCTGCCCGAGGGCGAGGACCGCTACGATCTCGACGTAAGCGTGCGCGTGACGCGCCCGAGCGGTATGCCGGACGAGTCGTTCGCGTACACGCTCATCGGCCCCACCGCGAGTTACGTCGCCGACACCAAGCGCGGCGTCGCCTTCTCGCATCCCGCGCAGGGCATCGTGATGGAGCGCGCGGGCGGGGATTTCGAGGAGATCGCCATCACGGACGCCGCGGACAAGGGGGAAACCCTCGAGCGCGGCTACGCCAAGGAGACCCCGTCGCGCATGCGCGCCATCGGGATCCGCGGCGCGTTCTTCGTCGCGGCGCTGGTCACCCCCGAACCCGATGAGAAGGGCGCGGGCGAACCGCCGGCGGTCACGCGCGCGACGGTGCGTGGGGTCAAGCTCGAACATGACCTGGCGTACCTGGACGGGGATGCGTTCAGCTCCAGTCTCCAGACGCGCGTCGATGCCAAGCAGCGCTTCGGCCGCGACAACATCGCAGCCAGCAACTTCACCCTCTTCGCGGGACCCAGCGAACTGTCGCGCCTGCGCCCGCTCCAGATCGAAGAGGCCGTGGACTTCGGCATGTTCGCCGTCGTCGGCCGCTTCCTGATGTGGCTGATGAAGGCGCTGCACGGGCTGTTCGGCTCGTGGGGCCTGGCGATCATGGCCATGACGCTGATCGTGCGCGCCTGCCTGCTGCCCGTCTCCTACAAGAGCCAGCTCAGCGTGCAGCAGTACTCCAAGCGCATGCAGAAGCTCAAGCCCCTGCTGGAAGGGCTCGAGGCGAAGTTCGGCAAGAACCGCCAGAAGCTCAACACCGAACGCATGAAGATCATGCGCGAGAACAAGGTCGGCTTCCCGCTCGGCTGCCTGATGATGTTCGTCCAGATCCCGATCTGGATCGCGCTATTCGCCGCGCTGCGCGTCGAGTTCTCGCTGCGTCATGAGCCGTTCCTCTGGGCACTGGACCTGATGATGCCCGACCGCCTGTTCGGTCTTCCCATGTACCCGCACTGGTTCAACCTGTTGCCGCTCCTGATGCTCGTTCTCTGGGTGCTGCAGCAGAAGTTGTCGCCGCAGGCGATGTCCGACGATCCGCAGGTCCAAGCGCAGATGCGCATGGTGAAATTCATGCCCTACGTCTTCTTCCTGATGCTCTACACCTACGCGTCCGCGTTGTCGGTGTACATGTGCGTCTCGTCGGCGTGGGGCATCGCGGAAGCGAAGCTCGTCCGCCGAGCGATCAAGCG
>CBDURV010000343.1:0-5110 GCA_965369495.1 uncultured bacterium | reverse complement strand
GACCGCGGCAACCACAAGGTGCGTGACGTGGCGCGCGTCTGGGATCTCGACCCGCTCTCGTGGACCTACGGATCCGACGGCAAGATCTATGCGACGGCCGACGTCCACGGGCACACCGCGCTGTTCCGCATGGGCGCGTGGCCGGAGGAGATCTGGCGTGGCGGCAGCGTGAGCGGTGTGCGGCACGCCGGGGATCGCCTCTATTTCAGCAGCGCCAGCCTCAAGAAACCGCCCGAGGTCTACTCGTGCGATCGCCGCGGTCGCGACACGCGCAAGGAGACGACCTTCACCGCCAAGATCATGCGCGGCCTCGCGATCGGCCGCGTCGAGGACGTCAGCTTTCTCGGCGCCGCCAAGGACAAGGTGCAGATGTTCGTCGTGCACCCGCCCATCGGCGCGCCCAAACGCGGGCGCAAGCTGCCGCTGGTGCATCTGATCCACGGCGGCCCGCACAACAACTTCGGCGATGTCTGGCACCCGCGCTGGAACGCGCAGGCGTTCGCCGCCAAGGGCTACATGTGCGCGCTCGTGAACTACCACGGATCGACCGGCTGGGGCCATGCGTTCACGCGCTCGATCGTGGGCGAATGGGGCGACAAGCCCTACGAGGACATCATGCGCGCCACCGACTGGCTCATCGAGCGGCGCGACGTGGACGAGACGCGCATGGCCGCGAGCGGCGGTTCGTACGGCGGCTACATGGCATCGTGGATCGCCTCGCAGACGCGGCGCTTCCAGTGCATCGTCAACCACGCCGGCGTGTGCGACCTGCAGGCGCAATTCGCATGCGAGATCCCGCAGGCCTGGGCCAACTCGGCGGGCGGCGACCTCTGGAACGGACCGGAAGCGCAGGCGGGCCTCGACCGCTACAACCCGCTGCGCCATGTGGGCGGCATGAAAACACCGATGCTGATCCTGCACGGCGAAAAGGACTACCGCGTGCCCTACACGCAGGCGCTACAGCTCTACAACATCCTGCAGATGCGCAAGGTGCCGACGCGCATCGTGGTCTACCCCGACGAGAACCACTGGATCCTCCAGCCAGCCAACTCGTTGCACTGGTACAGCGAGTTCCATGCGTGGTTGGAGAAGTACGTCGGGTAGCCGGCTGTGGGCTTAGGGCTTTGGGTCGCGACCAGTCCATGCGTCAAAAAACCGGGGGGCCGCATCAGAGCGGATGCACGGACGAGACCCCGCGGCTCCCTGCCCGCGAATGGCTGGCCTGGTCGCTGGGAAAGACTCAGGGCCCAAAGCCCTAAGCCCTCGCCCTCTTCTTGCCCTTGCCGGTGGCGAAAGTGTTCCGGTAGCCTGCGGGGATCGAGACTATGTCCAGGCGGGCCGCGACGGAGGCCGACTACGACTTTCTCTACGCGTTGCACGTCGCCGCGTTGCGCGAGTACGTCGTTGCGACGTGGGGTTGGGACGAGGAGTGGCAGGAGCGGGAGTTCCGCAGGCGGTTTCCGCTGGAGAGTCGCGAGGTCATTCGACGCGGCGACGTGGACATCGGCTGCATGCGCGTCGAGGTTCGCGACGACCACGTCTACCTCGCCTACATCGCGCTCCTCCCAGCGCACCAGCGGCAGGGAATTGGCAGCCTGCTCGTGCGCGAGCTCTGCCGCGACGCTGCAGTCCACGGCAAGCCGGTGCGGCTGACCGTGCTCCAGGCCAACCCCGCCCGCGCACTCTACGAACGGCTCGGCTTCCGCGTCACCGAGACGGTAGAACCGCGCGTCCACATGGAGTGGCGGTTGGACGGACCGCGGTAGTAGATCGCTGTTGCACTCGGCCTTGGGCTCTGGGCTTGGGGCTTTGCGCAGCGACCAGCCAGGTCCTCTTGCGAGCGTTCTGGTGTGGGGCCTCGATTGGTACTTGGACGGCAACGGGACTCCCGGAGACCCCAGGACAGGTCGTGCGCGAGCGGCCGGCCTGGTAGCGGCGCAAAGCTCAGAGCCCAAAGCCCTAAGCCTCCGCTTTCGTCTCTTCCTTCTTCTTCCCCTTCCCCCCCAGGAACTCACTCGCCCCCTGCACCATGACGTAGAGCGTCGGGACGAACAGCACCGCCCCCAGAGTCGCGGCCATCATGCCGAAGCAGACGGCGGTGCCGAGTGACTGGCGACTGTTGGCGCCCGCGCCCGACGCCAGCATGAGCGGCAGGAATCCGAGCACCGACGAGAACGCGGTCATCAGGATCGCGCGGAAACGCAGGCGCGCGGACTCGGCCGCGGCTTCCTGCAGCGACTCGCCCGCTTCGCGCTTCACCTTGGCGAACTCGACGATCAGGATCGCGCTCTTGGCCGCGAGGCCGATGAGCAGCACGATTCCGATCTGCATGTAGATGTTGTTCTCGAAACCGCTCGCCATCGTGCCGGCGATGGCGCCAAGCACCGCGAAGGGCACCGACATCAACACGGCGAACGGAATGGCCCAACTCTCGTACTGCGCCGCGAGCACGAGGAAGATGAAGATCAGCGCCATCCCGAAGATGAACGCGGTCTCATCGCCCGCCTGGATCTGCTGCAACGTCACGCCCGACCACATGTAGCTGATTTGTGGTGGCATGCGCTCGTCGGCGATGCGCTCCATTTCCTGGATCGAGTCACCCGAACTGAATCCCGGAGCGGGCTGACCGGTGATCTGCGACGAGACGTAGAGGTTGTAGCGGAAGACCGTACCCGGCCCCGCGGTGTCCGTGACCTTGAGCAGCGTCGAGATCGGAATCATGTCGCCGCGGGTGTTGCGCACCTCGAGCGCGCCGATGTCCTCGACCTTGCTGCGGAATTGCTGATCCGCCATCACGATCACGCGGTATGGGCGACCGAACTTGTTGAAGTCGTTGACGTAGAGCGAGCCGAGGTTGGCCTGCATCGTGCCATTGACCACTTCGATCTTGATGCCCTGCTTCTGCGCCTTGGTGCGGTCGATGTGAGCGTAGACCTGCGGCAGGTCGGTGCGCAGCGCGCTGGACAGGCGCGTCAGGACGGGGCTCTTGACGCCCTCGGTGACGATGTCCTGCGCGATCGTGTCGAGCAGGTTGATGCCGCCGCCGCCGAGATCGACGAGGCGGAAGTCGAAACCGCCCGCCGTGCCGAGACCCTGAATGGGCGGCGGCGAGAAGGCGAGAACGGCCGCCTCCTGCGTCTCCGCGTACTCCCGCTGCACCTTCTGGATCAGGGAGGCCACCTTCAATGCGGCGGCCTGGCGATCGTCCCAGTGGTCGAGAATGACGAACAGCGCGCCCGCGTTGGACATGACCAGACCGTCGAGCATGGAGTAGCCGTTGATGCGCACGATGTCGGCCACGCCGTCGAGATCCTGCACCTCGTCATTGATGCGCTTCATGACCTTCTGGGTGCGGCCCAGCGTGGCGCCCTCGGGCAACTTCACGTTGACGAAGAAGTAGCCCTGGTCCTCGTTCGGAATGAACCCGGTCGGCAGCGCCATGAATCCCTGGGCGGTAAGCCACATCACGCCGACGAACAACAGCAGCACGACCATGACGCGACGCACCAGGAAGCGCACGATCGCCGCGTAGCCCCTCGTGACCCAGTCGAACCCTTCGTTGAACCAGCGGAACAAGAACATGCGCTTCTTCGGGCTCGGCCGGAAGAGGATGCCGCAGAGGGCGGGACTGAGCGTAAGCGCGTTGAGCGTCGAGAAGACCGTCGCCACCGCGATCGTGATCGCGAACTGTTGGTAAAGCTGACCGGTAATGCCGCTCAGCATGGCAGTCGGCACAAACACCGCCAGCAACACCAGCGTTGTCGCGATGACCGGTCCGCTGATTTCCGTCATTGCCTTCTTGGCGGCATCCTTCGACGAAAGTCCCTCCTCGTCGATGATGCGCATGACGCTCTCGACGACCACGATGGCATCGTCCACGACGATGCCGATGGCCAGCACGATCCCGAATAGCGATAGCGTGTTGATCGAAATGCCGAGCGCGCCCATCACCGCGAATGTACCGATGAGCGACACCGGAATCGTGACCGTCGGAACCAGCGTCGTGCGCAGGTCCTGCAGGAAGACGAAGACCACCAGCACCACGAGCAGCGCGGCGAGCAGCAACGACTCGAACACCTCGTTGATGGAGACCTCGATGAAGCGCGTCGTGTCGTAGGCGATGCGGTGCTCGAAGCCCTTGCTGAACGACTTCGAGAGCCGGTCCATCTTGGCGCGAATCGACTGTGCGACCTCGAGCGCGTTGGCGCCCGGCAGCTGGTAGATGGCGATGCCGATCGACGGCAGTCCGTTGAGCGAGACGTCCCAGAAGTAGTCCTTCGACCCCAACTCGACCCGCGCCACGTCCTTGACGCGCACAAGTCGGCCATCGTCGCTGTACTTGACGATCAGGTTCTTGAACTGCTCTTCGTCCTCGAGCCGTCCCAGCGTGTTGATGATCGTCTGGAACTGCTGATCGTCGGGCGCGGGCGGCGCGCCAATCTTGCCCGCCGCGACCTGGATGTTCTGCCCCTGGATCGCCTGGACGAGGTCGCCCGTGGTGAGTCCGCGCGCCTTCAGCTTGCCCGGATCCATCCAGATCCGCATGCTGAAGTCCTTGGCGCCCATGATGTTGACGCGGCCGACTCCCTCCGTGCGTGCGAGGTCATCCTTGATGTACTGGTTGGCGTAGTTGGACAGGAACAGGTCGTCCCGGCTGCCGTCCGGCGAGACGAGGTTGACCATCAGGACGAGGTTGGTCGATTCCTTCTGCGTCGTGACGCCCTGCTTCTTGACCTCTTCCGGCAGTTTCGCCATCGAGATCGAGACGCGGTTCTGCACCAGCACCGTCGCCATGTCGATATCGGTGCCGACCTTGAAGGTCACGATGATCTCGACCTGTCCGTCGTTGGCGGAACTCTTCGAGGTCATGTAGAGCATGTCCTCGACGCCGTTGATCTCCTGTTCGAGCGGCAGCGCCACGGTGTCGGCCAGCACGTCGGCGCTCGCGCCCGGGTAGTAGGTGCGGACCGAGACGGTGGGCGGCGTGATGTTGGGCGTCTGCTCGATAGGCAGACCGAAGAACGTCACCGCGCCGAGAATGACGATCACGATCGAGATGACCGTCGCGAAGATCGGCCGGTCGATGAAGAAGTGGGAGAACACGGTCGGC
>CBDURV010000342.1:0-5112 GCA_965369495.1 uncultured bacterium | reverse complement strand
CCGCGATGAAGTCGTCCTGGAACTCCCAGAGCGAACGCAGGTTGCGCTTCATGCGCACGACGGCCAGCGTCTCTTGGGGAAGTTCGAAGGGCAGGTCCTTGAGCGTCCCTCCGAATGCCGCCTGCACCTTTTCCGATCGCTGCTCCGGCATGGGCACGATGCCCTCCATGCGCAGTTTCCAGTCACGCCCCTCGGGGCGCAGGTCGAAGGCGAACGCCGCCCACGGCGCGCTGCGCAGTTCGTGCGGAAACGCGCCGAGGATGAGTGCTTGCCCGAAGTCCTTCGGCTTGCCCTTCTCTGCCATCTGCGCGTGGAACGGCTTGAGGTCGAGCATGCCGAACGCGAGCGGCGCGCCGGGCGCGAGGCGGTGCGCCTCGGCGAGTTGCGCACTCGTTGCCATCGTCTCGCCTTCGCGGGCGCGCACGCGGCTCACCAGATCGACACTCGGCGAGATGATCGTCACGGTCGGCTCGATGCACACGAACGCCTTGCCGACCTGGAGGATCGCCGGCCCCTTGTCGTCTTTCGCGACCGCTTCGGTGCGCGGCTTTTGCGTGGCGAATTCGATCGCCCCCACGAGCCTGTTGGCCAGCTTGGGATCGATCTCGAGAACGAGCAGCAGGTTCTGCGGCGTGCCGTACATGGCGCCGGCGATCTGCCCCTTGCCGATCTCCTGCAGGAGCGTCTTCACGTCCATGCCGAGCATGCCTTGCAGCATCCCCTGGCCCATCTGGAACTTCTGGCCCTCGGGCGAGGCGAGGAACTTCAGCATGGCGGGATGCGTGCGAATCGAGTCGGCGAGCGGCGATTCCCAGAGCGCCTGGACGCGCTGGCCGAGGCCCTGCAGTTCGAAGTAGGCGGTCGCGCCGGAGGGCATGCGCGACGCGATCGGCGGGCTTTCCTCCGCCAACGACGGCAGGGCCAACAGAGTGAGAGCGATGAGAGCGAGGCGCATGGTGATTTCTCCTTCCGGACCGTAGGTGCGCCACAGAAGCGAACCCCGGGCCAACGAGATCCGTGCCACCGGGCGCGTTTCCGCCGATCACCGCGTGAAAATCATGCACACCCCATGCACCATCCCTGCGCACCGTCCCAACCCGGTCCACCAGCTATCCACCGTCTCCTGGTGAGCTTCGGCCACGGCGGAAGTCGTTTTCTGGACAGTGGTTATGGCGCCCATGCGCGCCCTTGGGTGGCGCACTATTCACAACCTACGGCGGAGCTACTCGGGGTCGAGGCCGAGCGCGCGGCGAATATCATCGACGGACGAGCCCGCAGCCTCATCCGCGTTCGCCAGGGCCTCGAGCAGGCGCTGCGCGTTGCTCGGAGACCGCACGAGGTGCGCGGTCTCCTTCAGCGCGGCGAGTTCGTCGGCCGCGATGAGCGCGACATCCTCGCCATCGGTGCGGCGAATGATGATCGGCTCCCGCGTCTCGATCGCCTTGTTGCAGAGCGCGGCCAAGTTCGCCTGCGCCTCTTCCAGGCCGGTGACCCTTTCCATTAGAGCCACCCCCGGTCGCTCACCGCGCGCGCGACGCGTTCCACCGCCACGAGATAGGCGGCCAGACGCATGTGGACGTTCTCGCGAGCCGCCTCATCCCAGACCGCGTGGAAGGCATCGGTCATCTTGCGATCCAGACGCGTGTGGACGCGTTCGATCGACCAGTAGTACTGGTAGATGTTCTGCACCTGCTCGAAGTAGCTCACCGTGACGCCGCCCGCGTTGGCCATGAAGTCCGGCAGCACGAGCACGCCCTTCTCGAAGAGGATCTTGTCGGCGGCGGGCGTCGTCGGACCGTTCGCGAGTTCGCAGATGATCTTTGCGCGCACTTTCGCCGCGTTGCTCGAGTTGATGGCGTTCTCAAGCGCACTGGGATAGAGCACGTCCACGTCGAGTTCCAGCAGGTCCGCGTTCGAGATCGGCTCCGAGCCCGGAAAGCCCTCGAGGCGTCCGTGGTCCTTTTTCCACTGGATCACCTGCGCCGGGTCCATCCCTTCGGCGCAGTAGATGCCGCCGCGCGAGTCGCTGGCCGCGACGAACTTGGAGTCGCCTAACAGCTCGCGATGCAACGTGGCGGCGAACTGGCCCGCGTTGCCGAAGCCCTGCACGGCATAGTTCGCCTTCGACCAGTCCACGCTCTTCTTGAGACCCGCCTCGCGCACGCAGAAGATGCCGCCGCGCGCGGTGGCATCCATGCGGCCGATCGAGCCGCCCAGCGTGAGCGGCTTGCCGGTGATCATGCCGGGCGCGGATTCGCCGGACATCGCCTCGTACTCGTCCATCATCCACGCCATGATCTGCGGATTCGTGTAGACGTCGGGGGCGGGCACGTCCTTCGTCACGCCGAGCACGCGGCCGACCGCGCGAATGTAGCCACGCGCGAGCCGCTGCTGTTCGTCCTGCGAAAGCTCCTTCGGGTTGCAGGTGATGCCGCCCTTGCCGCCTCCGAGCGGAATGTCCACGACCGCGGTCTTCCACGTCATCCACGCGGAGAGCGCGCGCACCGTGTCGATCGTCTCGTCGGGATGCCAGCGCAGGCCCCCCTTGGTCGGGCCGCGCGCCGAGTTGTACTGCACGCGGTAGCCCTTGAAGATCCTGGTGCTGCCGTCGTCCATCTTCACCGGAATGGTGACGTGGTACTCGCGCATCGGATTGCGGAGAAACTCACGCATCGCGGGCTCGAGTCCGAGTCTCTCCGCGCACTCGTCGAACTGCGCCTGCGCAATGTGGAAAGGGTTAGTCTCACTCATGCTTTCTGGCTCCGTTGATTCGTCGTGTGGGTAGTCCCCGGTGACGCACTATATTGGAACCCATGGCGGAAGCTGCGGACAGGTCCCACGACGCCGCCGAGACCCGGCGCCACCTGGAAGGCTACCTGCAAGCCTACGCGGGCCTGCGGGGGCGCGTCTGCCGCGTTCTTCTGCTGCACCTGCACAAACAGGGCAAGGCGCGCATCGAGGACGTCTACCGCCGGGCGGAGCGCGCCGAGGAGGCGTATGCCAGCAACGACCCCAACCGGCCCGCGCCGCGGCTCTGGCGCGCCGACGAAAAGGAGATCATCAACGGCATCGTGATCGAATTGGCGGCCGAGCACCTCACCCCGGAAGAGGTGGACGACATCGTCTGGGCCGCGCACCGCCGCGACGAGGCGCAATCGCTCGAAACGCTGGCACGCATGAACGACGTCCCGCTCGCCCTGATCAGCGAAAAGGTCTCGCAGTACGAAAGCATGCTCAAGTCGAGCGAGGGCAAGAACGCCCGCGCGCCGGAAGGCACGATCGTCGCCCTGTTGCGCCGCTTCATCTCCAACCGCGTCGATTACATCTCCGTGGCGAAGCGCGCGCTCACCGTAAGAAACATCGCCTGGGTGCTCGACCGCGTCATCAGCAGCGATCTCGAGCAGGGATTCGTGGGCGGCAAGGCGGCCGGAATGCTGCTGGCAGCCGCGATTTTGCGGCGATCCGGCGAGGACGCCGTGCGCGTCCCCGAGACACTGTTCGTGCTTTCCGACGCCTACGACGACTTCAAGAGCCTCAACGGCCTGCTCGACCTGGGGGACCACAAGTACGAGTCGATGGACGAGGTGCGGGCGAACTTCCCGGCCATCCGCGAGGTGTTCCACAACGGCGAATTCCCCGATCGCGTCTCCGACCACCTGCGCATCGCACTGGATCGACTGGGCGAAGTGCCCCTCATAGTGCGCTCGTCGAGCCTGCTGGAGGACTCCTTCGGCGCCGCGTTCTCGGGGATCTACCACAGCCTATTCCTCGCCAATCGAGGACCGCTCGAGGACCGTTTGCGCGCGCTGCTGTCGGCCATCGCGGAAATCTACGTGGGCGTCTTCTCGCCCGACGCGATCGCCTATCGCCGACGCCACGACCTGCTCGATCACGACGAACGCATGGGCGTGATGATCCAGTGCGTGGTCGGCAAGACGCGCGGCGACTACTACTTCCCCGAGGTGGCAGGCGTGGCGTTTTCACGCAACGACTACCGCTGGAACCGCCGCATTCGCCGCGAGGACGGGCTGCTGCGCATGGTGATCGGACTCGGCACGCACGCGGTCGATCGGGTGGACGACTACGCGCGCATGGTGCCGCTCGCCGCGCCGACGATGCGCCCCGAGGGCACGCCGGAGGAGATCATCGAAGTCTCCCAGCGCCAGGTGGATGTGATCGACTTCGAGGGCGAGGCGGAGGGCTTTTCGCGCGCCACCATCGCGCAGGCGCTGCGCGCGCTGGGGCCGCGTGCCATCAGCGACTACGTCTCGATCATCGGGGAGGACGGAACGCTCTCGCTGCCGCTCGGAAACCATGTCAACGAACCGGTGGACCGGCTCTGCGTGACGTTCGACGGCATGCTGCGCAAGGGCGCCTTCCCCAAGCGAATGACGGCGATGCTGCACGAACTGGAGCAGACGTACAAGGTGCCCGTCGACCTCGAATTCGCGATCGAATCCGACCACCTCTATGTCCTGCAGTGCCGACCGCTCGGAGGAGACGGCGCGGTCAGCGACGCGGAAGTGCCCACGAACATCCCGACCGCCGACCGCGTCTTCTCGGCGCGCCGCTACGTGAACCCGGGTGTGCTGGAGAGCATCGCCTATGTGGTGCTGGTCGATCCACGCGACTACGCCGCCCTTACGTCGGTCGAGCAGCGCATGGCGGTCGCGCGGGCGGTCGGGCGCCTCAACGACCGCTTGGCCGACCACCCGTTCATCCTGATGGGCCCCGGGCGCTGGGGCAGCCGGGACATCAATCTGGGCGTGCAGGTCGGTTTCGGCGACATCGGCAATGCCCGCGCCCTGATCGAAATCGCGCGCGAGGAGGGCGGCTACACCCCCGAACCCTCCTTTGGCACCCACTTTTTCCAGGAGCTGGTGGAGGCGTCGATCCTCTACCTGCCGCTCTATCCCGACGATCCCGGGGCCGTCTTCAACGAGACCTTCCTGCACGGCTCGGCCAACGCCCTGGCGAAGATTTCTCCGGACGACGCCGACTTGGAGGGGGTCATCCGGGTCATCGACGTCGCCCAGGTCGCCCCCGGCCGCAGCCTGAGACTGGCCATGGACGGCGACCGGCAGGAAGCCTTGGCCTATCTCACCGGCTAGG
>CBDURV010000341.1:0-5129 GCA_965369495.1 uncultured bacterium | reverse complement strand
CCAACGGCTTTGGATCGATCCCAACGACATAGTAGAAGGCGAGTTAAGTACTCGCGGAAAGAGGCCGAGTCAAGCAATTCCCCCCGCTGCGGCGGGGGCTGATATCGGAAAAACCGATTGACGAATCGGGCTTTCCGGCCGAACTGCATTGCCTGCGCAATATCCATTCGCTGCCTTTGATGGGAAGCATAGGAAACAAGAGCCCCCGAAATCGGGCTTACGGCGCCCGCCGTCCCTTTTTTTTGACATCGAGCGGACCAAACAAAAGGGGACTGCCACCCATGAGAATGAAGGCCCTAGAAGTCGAACTGCCAGCGAAGAATCAGGCTGTTGAGCGAGCCGTCTCCCTGCACCTGGCCGTTGCCGGAGGTCGAGTCGATGTCCGCGAAGACGTAGTTGAACATCATGCGTGCGTTGGGGTTCCAGTACCAGTTGACGCCGAACGTGAAGGTCGTCATCTCGCCGCCGCGGGCAGAGCCGTCGGTGAGGTCGGTCGCGTCGTAGCGAATCGCGATCTCCCACCCACCACGGCCACCCTCAGCGGTCCAGAAGTTCGCCTTGGGCGGGGTGCGCGTCCACGCCATGATCTTCTTCGAGAAGGCGCGGGTCTCGCCGGTGATGAACCAACCGACCTGAACGTACCAGCCGCTGAGGTCGGGCTCCGTGCTGGTCGAGAGCTCAGGCGACACCTGATAGAACTCCGCCTGGAAGTGGAACGCCTTTATGCGGAAGGCGAGTTCGAAGCCCCAGCGAAGGTCGTTGTCGATGTCGTTGACGGTCGCACCAATGGCCTTGGGGCCGAGGCTGGTGCCCGGGCGTGCGGCGAACGTGCTAATGCCGTTGCGAACGTTCTGGTAGAGAATCGCAAAACCGATCTCGAGGATCATCTCCTTGTCGGTGTTCTCGATGGCGAGACCGGCGATGCGGAAGTTGAATCCCCAGCCGCCCTGGCCGTTCGAAAAACCGGTCGAGTCGGCGCGCTGGAACATGCCGGCGCCGATGTGAACCTTGTCGCCGCCGCCGAAGTTGCGGAAGTACTGGATGCCCGCGCCCCGACTGGGCGCCAGCGCTTCGATCGACGCCGCGCCAGTGATGAAGGTGCCGTAACGCGACGATGTCATCTCGCCGATCGAGAAGTCCTGCTTTTGGTAGCCGAAGAGCAGGGTGCCACCGCCGACGTCATTGAGGCCCAGATAGACGTCCTTGAACTCGACGTCGCCGTCCGCGAAATCGAACTCGAGTTTGTAGACGGTGTTCTTGTTGATCGTGCCCTCGGCGCCGAGACGAACGGTGCTGAATCCGATGAAGTTGTCGCCGATCTTGGGCCCGAGCGGGTCTTGCGCAAAGCTGCTGTCATTGTCGCGCCAGTCGCTGTCGAAGTACGCGCGACCGCGCAGATGGAACTTGAAGTTGCCGTCGCCGCTCTCCATCTTCACGGCGTCCTTCCAGAACACACGGAAGGTCGAGGGCTCACCCCAGCGTTCATTGTTCGGGGAGCCCAAGTTCTTCGCGAGGTACTGTTCGACCTCGTTGTCGAGCGAAGTGTCCGCCGCGGGCTCAGCCCTGGTCGTGGTGGCCAGAGCGAGGACGAGTCCGAAGGACATCCTCATAAGGGCTTTCATTCTGACGATCTCCTCAGCCACGCCGCTTCGGACCATACAAAAAGGGGGCCCTCGTCTGAGAACGAGAACCCCCGAAAGTAGCGGTATGCCGTTGGGACCGATCCCCCAGTGTTCGGACTTGGGATCGGAAGGCGTCCGCCAAGGGCCTGTCTGCGAGTTCCAACTGGATTCGACCGGCTGCGGCTGCGCCTCGCTTCGCGGCGCCTCCTTGCAGTAGAACCTTCGAATACAGCTGCGTCCTCCTTCGCGCTGCGCGCTTCGGCGGGACAGGTCGGCTTGCCTGCCTCGCCTTAGCGCGCAGCGCGACGGCGGGTCCTCGCACGGTCTCGGTCCGACGATGGAACTCGCAGACCGACCCTAAAAGTCGAACTGCCAGCGGATGGAGACGATGTTGAGCTTGCCGTCCCCTGCACCGTTGGGCGCGTTGTCGAGGTCCATGAAGGTGTAGTCCAACATCACGCGGGCGTTGGGGTTCCAGTACCAGTTGAAGCCGACCGTGAAGGTGGTCATTTCGCCACCGACGACGGCGGCATCGGTCAGGTCGAGGTTGTCGTAGCGGATGGCCAACTCGAGGCCACCCTTGCCACCGTCACCGGTCCAGAAGTTCGCCTTGGGCTTGGTGCGGCCCCACGCGGCGTTCTTGTTCTGCTGGAACTTGCGGACCTCGCCCGTGATGAACCAGCCGACCTGGACGTACCAACCGCTGAACGTCGGGTCGCTGCCTGAGTCCATGCTGGGCGTGGCCTGGAAGAACTCCGCCTGGAAGTGAACGCTCTTCATTCGGAAGGCGAGTTCGAAGCCCCAGCGCAGATCATCGCTGGCCGCGAGCTTGTCCGTGTTGACGGCGCGCGGGCCGAAGCCGGTGCCCGGGCGTGCGCGGTAGCGGATCTCGCCGCTCGCGTAGTTCTGCCACCGAAAGTTGAATCCGATGTGCAGGATCATGTCCTTGTCCTTGTTCTCGATCGCAAGGCCGGTGATGCGGACGGCGAAGCCCCAGCCGCCCTGTCCGTTGGCCTGGCCCTGGTCGCCGGTGGCCTGGAACAGGCCGATCTTGGCCCAGAGGCGCTTGGACTCGGTCCACGGGCCGCCCCACGCAATGCCATTGTCACGGCCGGGCGCGAAGGCGACGGACGAGGCGGCGCGCTCGATAAAGCTGATGTACTTGGACGAGGTGAGTTCGTTGAGACCGAACGGCACCTTCTGGTGGCCGAAGAGAATCGTCTGGCCGCCAACACCCTTGAGACCCACGAAGACGTCCTTGAGCACGACGTTGCCCTTGGCGAAGTCGAGCTGGATCTTGAACACGGTGTTCTTGTAGACCGTGCCGCTGACCGCGAGACGCACGCGGCGGAAGCCGGTGTAGTTCTCACCGATTTCGGGGTCGAGGTTGTCGTCGCTGTCGCGCCAGTCCATGTCGTACATGAGGCGCCCGCCGATGGCGGCCTTGAAGTTGCCGTCACCGCTCTCGAACTTGATACCGGTTTTCCAGTAGGCGCGGAAGGTGGACGGGTCGGCCCAGTGTTCATTGTTCTGGGGGCCCGAGTTCTGTGCCAAGTACTGCTCGACTTCGTTGTCGAGCGAAGTGTCGGCTCGCGCACTGCCGGCCAACGCGGCCAGCCCGAGCACCAGCCCAAGCGACATCCGCAAAAAACGTGTCATCGAAACGATCTCCTAGATTCGAGTGATTCTCGCGGACGCCGAGCAAGGTCGTTCGACCATCTCTGCCGCGATGAATCCGAAGTCTAGGAACGAGTTTCAAGCCGTTGACCAAGGCCGCATCAATCGCGAGTAAATCAAGAACCACGGATTCGAACGACGGGCTTGGAGCTCGGTCGCGTTGGTTGCAGTCGGCTTTGAGCTTTGGGCTTTGAGCCTTGCGAAACGACCAGGCCGACCGCCGGCAACCGACTTGGTGTGGGGCCTTGAGTGTCGTGGAGCCAGCACCTGGACTTCCGAGGCCCAATGCCATTGCGTGCGCGAGTGGCCGGCATGGTTGCGGCGCAAAGCCCACAGCCCAAAGCCCAAGGCCGAGGTCCAGAGCCTAGTATTGATGCTTCACGACATCGCCCGACGCCAGATAAATGACGTCCTCGGCAATGTTCGTGGCGTGGTCGGCGATGCGTTCGAGGTACTTGGCGAAGCTCAGCACGCGCACGGCGCCCTTGAAGTCGGTCAGTCCGGAATCGACCGCCTTCGACTGCTTCTCGTAGGCGTCACGCAGCAACTCGTCCACGCGGTCGTCCATGCGCATCACCTCGCGCGCGACCTCTCCATCGAGTCCGACGAATGCATCCAGCGCCATGCGCACCATGCGGCGCACCCGGTCGCTCATCTCCCGCACGTCGTCGCCTATCGGCCCGACGCCATCCAGAACCGCGCCGCGCGCCCGCTCAGCCACGTTGACCGCGAGGTCGGCAATGCGCTCCAGATCGTTCGTGATCTTGAACACGCCCACGACGAAGCGCAGGTCCTTGGCGGTCGGGGCGTAGAGCGCCATCACCTTGAGGCACTCCTCCTCGATCCGTAACTCCAGCGCGTTGACCTCGGCATCGCCGTCGACGATCGCATCGACCTCACTGTCATCGGACTCCAGGAAGGCGCGCGTCGCCTGCGCAACGGCGGTTTCGACCAGGCCACCCATGGCGAGCAGGTCGCGCTTGAGCACATCGAGTGCGTTGAAAAAGTGGCGAGTCATTGCGAATCCGTCGCTTTCTCCCGGGCCATGTTGGCGCGGGTCAGGGGAATACGAACGGTGAAGGCGCTGCCCTCGCCGATCTTGCTCTGCACGTCTACTTCACCATCGTGCAGACCCACGGCGTGCTTCACGATCGCGAGGCCGAGGCCCGTTCCGCCGGCGGAGCGGGAGCGCCCCTTGTCCACCCGGTAGAAGCGTTCGAAAATGCGATCGAGGTCCGCCTCGGGAATGCCGACCCCGGTGTCCTGCACACGCAGGAGCGCGACATCGTCCCGGCACTGCAGATCCACGTCCACGCGCCCGCCATCCACCGTGTAGGTGATCGCGTTGACGATCAGGTTGTCCACGATGCGTCGCAGGATCTGCGCGTCGCCCGTGACGGTCGCGTGGCGTTCGCCGGACAGTTCCAGCCGTACACCCGCGGCGCGGGCACGCGCGGCGAGATCCTCGCCGGACACGCGCACGAGCGTCCCGAAATCGACGGGCACAAAGCGCAGGGTTTCCGGGCGCGACTCCAGCCGGGAGAGCGCCAGGATGTCGTTGAGCAGCGATTCGAGGCGGCGCACGTTGCGCTTGATCATGGCGACGAAGCGGGTACCGGATTCGGGATCCGTGCGCGCCTCGTCATCCTCAAGCGTTTCGACGGCCGCGGCAATGCTGGCCAGCGGTGTGCGCAGCTCGTGACTGACGTTGGCCACGAAGTCGGAACGCATACGCTCCAGGCGTCGCATGCGCGACAGGTCGCTAATGACGAGAATCGTGTCTGCATCCGGGCGACCGGCGACGGGACGGCCGTGGAGGTGCAGGATGCG
>CBDURV010000340.1:0-5145 GCA_965369495.1 uncultured bacterium | reverse complement strand
AAGCCACGGAGTATCTCTTGGACTACTACCTCGTGCGGGGGCGGATCGAAGTCGGTCCGTTCTATGACGAGGCGGGACTGCCCCTTTGCCTCTATCGCATTGAGGATGCGGAGGTCGAGTTCCTCAACTAGCGTCCACCCGCTGCTCGGCTATGGGCTATGGGCTTTGAGCTTTGGGACTCGAACTCGATTGCTCCCGCGGTCCCTGCTCGCAACAACCGCGAACGGGCAGTCTGGTTGCTGCGCAAAGCCCTGAGCCCAAAGCCCAGGGCCGTTCGCGCGGATGTGATCGATCCACAAAAAAACCCCCGCCGCTCGCGCGACGGGGGGTGCTTTCTTGTGAGAGTTTTCGGGACCCTCGCGAGAACGGGTTCGACTAATCGAACTCGCTGGTGCCTTCGGCTCCGCCTTCGCCGCCACCCTGCATCGCCTTGATATCCGCGGCGACCTTCAGGATCTGCTTGAGCGGGATGTCGCCCTTCCAATGGATGTCGCCGTCGTGGACCGCGAGGGCGGTCGACATGTACATCTCATCCGGAAGCGCGCCCATCATCTGGCCCGCCTGCGGGTCGATCATGGCGGCCATCATCGCCATCGCCTTCAGCGCGCCGAAGTTGAGCGTGAAGCCCATGTTGCGCGCGCGACCCAGTCGGTCCATCGCCTTGGAGTGCGCACCCGGCTTCGCCTCGCCCTTGCGGACGCGGTCGATCAGGTCCTTGATCTCCAGCTCGGCGTTCATGGACATGACCATGTAGAGGTTCCGACCCTCGGCCGCGATGTAGTAGGTCGCCATCATGAGCGCCATCTGCAGCTCGGGGGCCTCGGAGGAAGCCGACATCTTGTGCAGCGACGTCTCGCCGTGCTTGCCGATGTTCTTCTCGAGCTTGTACTCGATCGGCATGCCGAGTTCCTTGGCCGCCTTGTTGAGCGCCGCGACATCGAACTTGTCGATCATCGTGTTGATATCGGCGCCCTCCTTGAGCTCGTAGATCGAGTGGAGGTTGTAGCCCATCATGCCCTGCATGGTGAGCGACATGGCGCTGCGGCCCGTCAGGGCGCCCCAGAGCGGCTTGGACATGGCGATCATCTGCGCGATCGCATCGCCGGTCTCCTTGCCGACGGTGCCCTTCGCGAACTCGGCGATCTCGGCGCCGGGCCAATCGGATGCCGCCGAGTAGTCCATCGTGATCAGCGCTTCGGCGGGCAGGTAGTCGGCCAGCGAGTTCTCACGCGGCGCGCCGGCACGCGCGAGGAACTTGCGCAGGCCCGACTCGGCCTTGGTCATGATCATGCCTTCGGTCGTGACCCGGTCCTCCCCGAAGGTGAGCGAGTAGGCGACGCTGTCGATGCCGTAGACCACGCCGCGGGCAGCGCCCACGATCGGCTCGGATTCGATCTTCATCGGGATTTGGCCGCCCGCCAGCTGCATGTCGAACATCGCCTGGAACATTCCAAGTCCCTGTTCGATGTCCTCCTTGTAGCGGGTGGTCAGTTCGCCCACGTAGACGTGCGCCGCGAAGTCGCCCTTGAGCATCTTCGTGGCGGTTCCGCGCCGTTCGCCGGTGATGGCGTCGGGCATGCCGACATGAACCAGGCCGCCGGAGACGACGAGCTTCATGCCTTCGGGCAGCTCCTTCTCGCCGGTGATGCCATTCTCGGCAGCCGGCTTCAGGATGATGAAGGGCTTTTCGCCCTCGTGGCTCAGGCCCATATAGATGGGCGCCGTCCTGTCGAAGCTGGCCGGGTCAAGGCCGAGCGAGACAAGAGCGGCATTCGAAGCGCCAGCGCCGACCATCTGCTTTATGCCGGGATCCCCGAACAGTTCCATCATGGGAAGGAACTGCTTCGCAATCGCGTCGAAACGCGAGAGCGAGGGCAGGCGTACGCAGACCGGACTGGTCTTCGGAATCTGTGCCGTTTGATCGGTCGGGACCTTTTGCCCGACCTCGTCCTCCGCGCGAAGAGCGCCGAGAAGGAGGCCGCAGGACAGCAGGGTAATGATCCAACGGTGTTTCATAGCGTGGAAGGATACACCCCTCTGCCAGCCCGGTTAGGCTTTGCGGAGAATTCGAAAAGCCCGCCCACCATCGAGGAACGGCAGCGGAACGAGGTTGCCGACCCCCATCAAAAGGTTGGCGGTGAAAACGAAATCCCGCAGCGGACACTGGCCCAACATCAGGTCGAATCGCGCGCCGGCGAGCGCAAATCCAGCCGCCGCGGCGAGGTTGACCGCGGGTGCCGCGAGCGCCACGACCGCCTCGCGGATGTCGCCGAACGCCTCCACATGGGCGACGCCGCCCCACGGCCAGAGCGAGACGACCGCCTGCTTGTCACCGAGCGCAAGCGCGACCGCCGCATGCGCCAACTCGTGCAAAAAGAGCGTCCCCACGAGCAGCAGATAGCGCAGCCAGAGGTCGCCCCCGAGCAGCGCGAGGCCGCCCGCGATGAGGGCGAGCACCACATGAATGCGCAGGCTAAGACGCCCGATTCGCAGGGGAATCATGGGTCAATAGCCTGCACTATTCACGAGCTCCGTGCGCATCGGATCCGGACGAGCCGAGGTTCATCGACTTTCGGCGGCAATGGCCGGTTTCGTTGTTCGGGCGCCTCGTTCGGGGCGAGTCCGCGGCGTCGAGATCAAGGCGCCAGGAGAAAGCTGTGGCCGGAGGTCACTGCGACGACGCAGCAACGCAGATATCGGCGTCGCGGACCGGCCAGAACCGCGGGTCCCGTGAATAGTGCAGGCTAAGTCTCCGCGCGGAGACACCGGGAGCGGCGCCGCGCGTCTTCCGGCCGATCTAATTCCCGGGGCCCCAACCATTTATGGGAATAGCTCCCGCTGGACTCCGCTTTGCTTCGGAGAGGCCGACCCTTGCGCGCGCCCGCGACATTTATCTCGCTCATACTCTTTGCAGTTACCGCGTCGGCACAGACCAGCGCGGAGCGGGCAGCGTACACGAAGGTGAGCCAAGCCCGCGGGCACGCCCGGCGCATCGCCACGCAGCCGGCGGTGGCCGCCTTCACCACGCAGGCCACGCGCTACCTCGAGGCGTACCCGGACGGCGCCAACCGGGACACGGTCCTGCTCTGGCTGGGCGACCTGCTCAAGGAGTCCGATCCGCGCCGGGCGCTGAGCTACTACCGCGACTCGGAGCTACCCGAGGCGCGCGTGCGCGAGGTGAAGCTCGCCTTCCGGTTCGGCCCGCCACCCCGCCTCCAGACCGAGAGCTGGGTGGGCGCCCCCATCGACCCGACCAAGCCGGACGGCCGCGTCACGTTCATCTGCTTCGTGTCGGTTCGGCATCCGCAGACGCGCATCCTGCTCGGCCAGGTCCGCGCGCTGCACGAACGTCTCGGACCGGCCGGACTGCGCATCATCGGCGTGGCCTCCGTCGTGGACGAACACAAGGAACAGACTCCCGTCTACGTGCGGGAGTGGGTCCGCAAGCGCGACTTCCCGTTCCCCTTCGCGATTGACCGGCAGCGAAATCGTTCGAACTCCGTCTCTCTCGACCTCTACCAGGGCAACCGCGTGCCGTGGGGCGTCTTCCTTGACCGCTACGGACGCATGGTCTGGATCGGGCCGCTCGAGGTGGACCGCAACTCGATTCAAAACTGCGAAGCGAAGCTGCAGGCGCTGCTGCGCGACCCCAACTATGCGCGACTCGCGGAGCGCGCGGTCGCCGGCCACGAGTCGGCGATCAAGAAGCTCTCCTCGATCAAGACCACCGAGAGCGTAAGCACGCTCTTTCGCGTGCGCGCCGGAGGGGCGCCGAAGCGCGTGCGACCGCTGCTCGACAAGTTGCTGGGCGACGTGCTGCCGCGCGGATTCAGCCTGAAAGACGCGAGGCGCTGGGAGGAACAAAAGCAGCACTACCGCTTTTCGGTCGAGCAGAACCGGATGGTGAGAATACGCACCAACGGCGAACGCCCGACCACCCGCGATCGTTAGCAGTCGAGCGTGCGCAAGTCCGACTCGGGGTCGGCTTTGGGCTGTGGGCTTTGAGCTTTGGATTCGAATTCGGAGGCCCAAAGCACATAGCTCAAAGCCCTAAGCCGATGCCGAACAGCACTCGCGAACGACAGCAGTCTCCCAATCGCGAGCGGTGGTTACTTCTTCGCTTTCACCGCGTAGTACTGACCACCGTTTTCGGTGGCGAGGCGCTCCAGGAAGACGCGATTGTGGTCGCGGCCGATGCCGATCGTGTGGATCGCGACGCGCCTGAGTGCGTTCCACTCCTTGACCGCCACGAGCGTGCGTTCCGGATCCTCGCGCTTGCCCTTGGCGTCGGTCGGCGATCCATCCGAGAGCAGGTAGATCGCGTCGGCGACCTGCGTCGGACGGCCGGTCACGCCCAACGTGTAGACGCCGGCGAGGCGCAGCGCAGCCTCCATCGCGGCGTAGATATTGGTCGATCCTTCCGGACCAAGATGCGCCACGTCCTGCTCCAGCTTGGCGCGGTTCTCCTTGGTCGCGGGCGTCATCTCGTCGTGCAACGCGCGCACCTTGCTGGAGTAGACGATGACGGCGAACGTGCTACGCGGTCGCAGCTTGCGCGTGGCGCGGATGAGTTCGCGCATGCCGGCATCGAAGCGCGAATCCTCGTCGTCGCGCGCCGGCACCGATTCCCCGTCGATCCACTGCGGATTCGCCATGGAGACTTCCATGGAACCGGAGATGTCCACCACGTAGATGATTCGCTCGGCGGTCTGGGGAATGCCGTAGAAGCTCCCCTGGTCACCCTTGCCTACGACTGCGCGGGCCCCCTTCCCTAGAGGCACGCGGCCCGCCTTGACGTTGAGGTGCTCGTCCTTCCACCACTTCGCCCAGACGTCGGGATAGGGCCCGTGCTTCTGGCCGGTAAGCCAGGTGAGCGCGGCCGCGAGGGCCCGTTGTTCGCGCGAACGGTCGGCGGACGCCTTCAGCGCGTCGATGAGCGGCTCGACGCACGCGGGGCGCGCGACGGCGGCGAGCGCCTGCCCCGCGGCCACGCGCACCGCCCAGTCCTTGTTCTTAAGGTGCAAGGCGATGACTTGCACAGCGCTGTCCGAACCTTTCGTGCGCCGCGCCAGCCCCTGCAGCAACGGCACCAGGGTCTCCGGTTTGCGCGCTCTGGCGAGCGCCTCGACAATCGCCTCGTCGGAG
>CBDURV010000339.1:0-5146 GCA_965369495.1 uncultured bacterium | reverse complement strand
AAGGCGAACGCCGACTCCCGCCACGAGATCCACGGCACCCGGATACCATCCCTTAGGGCTGCTGCGTTCCCGCCCTGACCCGGTTCGAGAGGCACCGCTGCATGGGTCGCGACGATCAACGCCGACGTCCGCCGACGGAGAATATAGCGGTCCCCCGCATTTTCTGGCGGAAGTACGGCCGGAGGAGCGCCCGGGCTCGGGCAGGCGTACTACGGGAGAGTCCCCACGCGGACGATTGCGATATACCCTGTGGAAGTGAGGAACCGAACCATGCGCACAGCTTTCTGCCCCTATCTCCTAGCCCTGATGGCTGCCGCGCTGCTGGCGCCGCTCGCAGGCGCCCAAGAGGAAGAGACGCCGACTCCGGAGGCGAAGCCGCAGCCCAAGACGGCGCTGGAAGCGACCGAGGACGAGAAACAGGAATCCGTGGGTGCGCGGGAGCTGTTTTCCGCCGCGCTTCACAAGCTGCGCCGCCAGCGCGACGTCGTGGTGCGCGCCGCAATCGAGCACAAGCAGCCGGAAGCTGAGGCCAAAAACGTCAACGGGCCGAACGGCCAGCAGATTCGCGTGATCATGAACGCGCGCATGTTCGGCAACAACGCGGAGCCGTTTGAGGGCGCCGTAGAGGCGTGGCGCGACGCCGACGGAGCGACGGTCATCGTTTCGGAAAAAGATCTGCCGGGTTTCGGCCTATACATGAAGGGCGAGCGCACCGTGCGACGCCTGACCTACGAGGACGACGCGCCGGGCCTCAAGCAGCTCAAGTCGGAGTTGACCAGCCTGCTCGACGGCGAGCGCATGGTGAAGTACCTGCTCGAAGCAAAGCTCGGCCACTTGGTTGACCCCGCGACGGGCGATCACGTCTGGAGCGGCACGATCTCCAAGGACCTCCTGCCCCCGGTGACGAACACCGTCAACAAGGGCGGCATGCGCATCATGATGGGCAACATGACCCCGACGGTGCTGCGCGCCAACGTGGAAATGCGCCTCACGAAGGACGGCGAGCTCAAGAGCACGACCATCAAGGTGGTCCGCAACAACCCGGCCGCGTCGATGATGGGCGGCGGCATGGTCCAGATCGTCGTGCAGGGCGGCGCCGGCGGCGCTCCCGGCTGGTTGCAGCCGCAGGGCGGCAAGGACAAGAAGGAGCAGGTCGAAGGCAAGACCACCGTCTACTCCCTCGACTTCACCAAGACCCAACCCAGCGAACGCGCCACAGCCTTCAAGCGCGAGATCCTGCGGAGCCTGCAGGCCACCGAAAAGTAGCAGCGAGCCCGCCGGGACACTCCGTCGTACCGTGCCTGTTACGCTTGTCCCGCTTGTCCCGCTTGCATCGGGATGGGAACCACGACGGGAAGGTTGCGGATGAACGGGAATTGGATCGCCGGCACAAGCCTGGCCTTGGCTCTCATGTTGTCCGCGCGCGTGACGGCAGGCCCCATCGACAAGCCGGCCGACTTCATCATCGATATGTCGAGCGTCTGCGGGGACAAGGTAGGCCTTCGGATCCGCACGAAGAAGGGTTTTTGGCAGCTCCCGCTGGCGCGCGTGCGCAAAGGCTTCGGCATCGTGTTCTACGTTGTTGGGGACAGCAAGTCGAACAGCAGCCAGGCGCGCGTCTACGTGGAGGTGGAACCGCTGGACGACCGCGTGATGGCGGATGCGGCGGCCGAAGCGGCCGATGCGCTCGCTGACGTGATGGCACCGTTCGACACCGAGCTCGTCGGCAAGGTCACGAAGGCGGATGTCCGGCGCCTCAAGATCGGCAAGGACTTCATTCCGGCGCGCAAGCTCCACTACACGGTCGATATCGTCACCGCCGACCCGCGCACGAAAAATCCGGCCACTGCCGTTGTGTTCACACACAAGAAGGCGCTTGTGACGGTCACGGTCGAGGAGTTCGAGAAGGACAAGGACTACCTCGACAAGGTTCTTCGTTCGATAACGTTCGTCAAGCTCCCTGCTCCGGGGAAGGCGATCCGCGTGAAACTCCTCGATGCGGCCGAGCACATTCACCGTTACATCACGCTGGCGCTTCCCAAGCCGTTTGTTGCCCAATACGCCGATTGCGCGCCGGGGGTGGCGGCGACGTTTGTCCACCGCGATGCAAAACCGGGGGTGGCTCGACCGCAGATCACACTTCAGCGCCTTGAACGCCCGCGGGAACGCGGCATGGACAAGTTCGAGAACGTCGCCAAGTGGCGCCACAGCGACTTCGCAGACTCGTATCACGATGTGAGCGAACTCACGAAGCTGAGAGTCTCGGGGTCAACCGCTTATCGAACCACCTACACCGACAAGACCGAGCAGGGCGATTGGCGCATCTTCGACGTGGTGTTTCCCATGCGCGAGCAGATCTGGGTTCTGACGATGGAATCCAATTCCAAAGACCCCAAGGCGGCCAAGGATGCGGAGAAGGTGTTCCGCAAGATGCTCACGTCGGTCGCGATCTGGGTCGGGAGCTAAGCGTTCCCATTCAGCGGCAGGGCGGCAAGGACAAGAAGGAGCAGGTCGAAGGCAAGACCACCGCCTTCAAGCGGGAGATCCTGCGGAACCTCGCGAACTCAGATCGGTAGCGTCCGCCTGCCCACAGGGGGAACCGCTATCATCCATGAATGCGTGCATTCGCGTTGCTGGCCCTCTTGATGGCGTGTTCCGAACCGGAGGATGCGTCGCCGGTGGCAGTCGAGGTGCGCCGGCTTGGCGACCCCGCCGAGCGGCTCAGTGCCTTGGAAGCACTCGAACGGATCTGCGAGTCGGTCAACCAGGAGTGGGCATACCGGTTCTGGCCGCCGAAAACACACGAGCAGTTCCGCGGTTCCGTCGAGGCCGCATTGCGTCCCGTGCTCACCCATGTGGGGGTCGGTTCGGATCCGGTGCAGGAGCAGGCGTTGGCCACACTCCGCCCCATGCTGCGCGTGCTGATGAACCCGAACCCGATTGACTTGACCGCCGAGCAGCAGGCGGCGCGACAGGAGCGCTGGCTCGTTCAACTCGAACTCGCGGTGCGCGCCCTATCGACGGTGCTCGCCGGGGAGGGAAGCGAACGGGCGCGCAGCCGCGCGGCGAGCATGCTCGGAACCGTCGTCACCCGGGAAGAACGGTGGCTCAGCGAAGGGCCCGCGCTGGCAGCACCCCTGCGCACGGCAATCGACGCGGCGTTCGCGACGGTGTCGGGCGTCGCGAAAGCCGACCGTTCCGACGAGGTTCGATCCTGCGCGCTCTACGCGCTCGGCGAGCGACGACGCAAGCAGTCGGTGCCGATCGTCGTGGCCGGACTGCGCGGCCCCTGGAACCGGGTCGATCACTCGAGTTCCGCCGTCGCGGCACTGCAAAAGCTCGGCGAACTGCATGCGGAAGCGCGCGTGGCCCTGATCGCCGAGGCTGCAGATCCGAAACTCAGCGTGCAACGCCGGCGCGACGCGCTGGGCTGCCTGAGTGCCCTCGGCGGGGAGCAGTTACTCGGAGCGCAACAGCCCGGCGCGATCGCCGCACTGACCGGCTGCCTTGGCGCGGACGACGCCTGGCTGCGCGGTGCGGCCGTTCGGTACGTCCCGAGCATCATCGGTGCCAACGAGGCAGCAGTCAGCGCGCTGCTCCCCGCTTGCCGAGACCGCCGTGAGGGCGTTCGCGAAGCAGCACTGCAAGCGCTGGGAGCGGTCGGCATCGGCAGCGAGGCGGTCATCGACGTCTTGGTCGGCGCACTGCAGGACAAGGAGCGTCACGTTCGGCAGGCGGCAGCCCAGTCGCTGGCGAAGCTGGGCCCCAAGGCGGAGCGCGCGTTGGACGCGATCCTGGCGATGGCCCGCAGCCCCAACCGGGTTCTTCGAAAATATGCGATAACCGCGCTGGCTGCGATCGGCCGCATGGACGCGGCCACAACCGCGACGCTGATCCGCGCGACGCGCGACGAGCACTGGCCGGTGCGCTCGCTGGCGGTCGAAGCGCTAGGCGCGTCCGGTTCTCCGGGAGCCGCCATCGTATCGACCCTGCAAAAGTCGCTGAAGGACGAACATGACGGCGTGCGCGGACAGGCCGTCGCGGCGCTGGGAAACTGCGCACGCGAAAGTGACATCGCACTCCAAGCGGTGATTGATGTGCTTGGTTCCGCCGCGGTGAATCTGCGCGACATCGCCGCCCATGCACTGCGTGAACTCGGGCCGCGGGGAGCGAAGGGCGTCCCGCAACTGATCGCCGGGCTGGCCAGCGACGACGAGTACCTAACGCTCTCCTGCATCCTGGCGCTGGATGCGATCGGCCCCAAGGCGGTCTCGGCGGTGCCCGCGCTGCGGAAACTGGCGCGGGTCGATTCCGAAAGCGCCCGCTCCATCGGTGAGGCCATTTGGCACATCGACGACGACCCCTCGCTCCTGCTGGCCTGGATCCGGCGCGACATGCTGGCGACCTCCGGCAAGACCAATCGCCTCTTGTTCCACGAGACGGATTCGGTGGAGAAGCTCATCGGAGAACTGAATAAGCTCCCCGACCCGAACCCGCCGCCCGACTTCGGCTACACCAGTCCGGCCGAATCCGCCGCGTGGGAGCTGGGCCGGCGTGGTGAACGCGCCGTGACCGCCGCACACGCGCTCGCCGCACTCATCCCCAAGGCAACGCGCGAAGAAAACGTCACCGCCGCCGCCGCCCTGGCCCGCATGGGCAAGCCCGCAGTACCGCTACTGGTGGCACTGCTCCCCCACGAGCGCGTGGACATCCGCCTGCTCGCCATTGTGGCACTCGGCGAACTCGGCACCGACGCCAAAGCCGCGCTCAAGCCGTTGCGCACGATTGTGAACGACGAAGACAAACGAATCGCGCGCCTTGCGACGGAGGCAATCGGCAAGATCGGGGCGAAGTAGAGGGGGGGCGTGAGCCCACTGCGTCCGACAAACCGGCGCGCCGGGAGACGAAGTCTCTCGCGCCAGACCCGAGGGCCCAACTACGGGTCAGGCCCCTGCAACGAGGCCGAGTCCAGCCCACGCGTGATTCCGGTCTGCGCCCAACTCCGCGCGGTTCGCCTGCAACGACGACTCCGCGTAATCGTGGCCACTTCGTATTCGGGAGCCTCTGCCCCCTTCGCCAAGGCTTCGGCGGGCCATTTCCAACCCCCCCGGCGCGGGGGGCGGGAATGGCGGAGAGGGTGGGATTC
>CBDURV010000338.1:0-5169 GCA_965369495.1 uncultured bacterium | reverse complement strand
CACTTGCGCACGCGTCCGCATCGTGACCTGGCCCCGCGCTTGCATCGGCTCAAGCCCTTCGACTTGGATCGCCGTGCCCCCGACGTCGAGTGTGTTGCCGGTCACGACGGCGCTGTCGAGCACGCGCAGGCTGATCCCGTCAAACGCGCTCTGGATCCGGCAGTTTTCGACCACGACCCGGCGCGCGAACGTGCCGTTGATCCGCACGGCGGAATACTTCAGCCGCTGGAACGACACATTGCGACAGATGATCGTCGTGCCACCCTGCCCGACCACGCCTTGGCCGCAATCGGTAAAGATGCCGCCGTCGACTTCCAGCGTCGTGCCGCTGCCCAGGGCGAGCGCCCCCTTGCCCCCGGTGACGGCGAACCGACATCCGATCGCGCGCACGTGGGCACCCGCGCTGGCGTGGATGCCGGTGCTCAGCCCCGCGTCGAAGACGCACTCGACGATTTCGGCGCGGCCACCGCGCACGGTGACGCCGTGCGGACGGTCCAGCATGCGCGGCGGAGCGTCGGGCCCGACCCGAAAACGGAGTTTCTCGAGCCGCGTCGGGGTCTTGAGTCCCGCGACCCCCGCGAAGATCAGCCCCGAACCGCTGCGCTTGCCAAACACGATGCTCGTGCCCGATCCGGACGCGCCCCGCACCGTGATGCCACCGGGCAACTGCACGCTGGCCGGCACTTCGGCGATCGTGAATTGCACCGTGTCGCCCGGACGAACCCGCTCCGCGATTGCCTTGAGCCCGTCCGCCGCATCGATGACCCAGATCTTCGGTTCGTGCGGCGCGAGGTAGGTCAAACCAACCGCGAGTTCACCCTGTTGGCGACCACGCGGGATCACGAAACGGAACGCGCCCTGCTCCGCCGGGATGAACGCCCCTCCCGGCGCCGTCCACCAACGCCCCTTGCCAATGCGGTATTGCACGCGCACGAGCGCGCGCTCGGGGACGCCCTTCGCCGACCAGGTCACCTCCAGGCGACGCAGGTCGTCGCGCAACAGCTGGCCTGCTTCGGGAGTCAGCAGCGTGAGTTCCGCACCCTCGGGAAGCGGATCCGCCGCGACGGTCGCGACCAAAAGCAACAACACCAGTCCGCGCATCAGTAGATCCTCGTGGCGCACAATCGAATCACGCCGGGCTTGGCGTGATAGGTCTGCGCGATGTTCCGTTCGAGTTCGCCGAACTGCTGCGGCGTCCGGTACTTGCCGACGACCTCCGGCCACGGCGGTTGGTTGGGCCGCTGAATTCCGGTGCGTCGCTCGAACGCCTGCGCCGTGTGCGCGTAGCCCTGCTGCCGCTGGCCGATCGCACTGTCGAACACCGCACCCGCGATCCGGTCCGCGCCGGGGATCTTCGCGAACTTCTTGCCGGCGGCAGCCGAGATCGCCGTGCGCCCCAGCGAGAGCGGATCGACGTTGCCGGTCGTGATCAACTGGCTCGCCATGTCCCCCACGACGGGTCCGAGAATCGGTCCGGCGCCCGCGAACGTCGCCGCCGTCCCCAACACCGCGCTCAACAGCTCCTTGTTGGGGCCCTTCTTGCGACGCTTCTTGGGGCTCGATCGACGCGCCAGCCGGGAGACCATCTGGCGATTCGACTGGACGATGCGCGAGGCGGCGCCCCAGGTCGCCTCCTCCATCCGCGTGAAGCCCACCCGCAGCGTCGTGTCGATCTGCTGGAACCCGCGGTCAACGGTGTAGAGGGTTTCCGTCTGGACCTCGAGGGAGATCTCCGCCACTTCGAGCTGCTGCAGGGATATCTCCGCCTGCCGGTCGAAGTTGTCGTTCATGTCCCGGCGCATCTGTTCAATACCGGCGGATACGCGGTCGAAACCGTAGTTCAGGTCGGCGTTGATCTGTCGCAGGTTCGCGTTGACCACCGAGAGCTGCTGATCGAGACGGGCGAGCCGCGCATTGGCCTCGCGGATGCCCTTGTCGATATTGTCCACGGAGATTCTCAGTCCCCGAATCTCGCCGTGCACCGCGACGATGTCGTCGTGGAGCCGATCCAGCCCCGCGGCGAGCACGTGTACGCCCTTCGCGAACTGGTCGCGGTCGAGCCGATGCTGTTCGACCAGCCGAGCAAAGCCCGCCTCGATCACGCGGCGAGTCTCGGCGAACTCCTGCCGCAACAGCGCCTGCATCTCCACGCGCTGCTTGGCCAGTTCGGCCCTGATCTCGGAGAGCTTCGCAATCAGCTCCTGATGACGCGTTTCGGCGAGGATCTGGTCGGACGCCGCGTGCATCCGGTACGGCTCGATGGAGCGCACCACTGTGTAGATGCGCGCGACGCGCTGTGCGAGGTAGTGGCGCGTGTCGGCGCTCTTGGGATCGAACGGGGCGCCGAGGACCTCCCCCTCCACATAGCGGAGCGCCTGGCGCGTCGGCTCCGGCTGCGTGGCACAGGCCCACAGGTCGCGGGATTCGAACACGAAATTGCGCAGACGCTTGTTCACCCAGACGTCGATCCCGTCAGGGTCCTTGGCCTTGGCCTCGTCGTAGAGCGCGAGCTCTTCCTCAACCGCGCGCTCCTCCGCCAGCGATTCGGCGGCGGTGCGGTGGGCAGCGTCCGGGAACATGCGCGCATACGCGTCGTAGTCGGCCGCGGTGTTTAGCGCGCGCGCGAGCTCGAACGCGAGTTGGTGCACGTGCAGGCGTGCGACGGCCGCCTCGGGCGCGGCCGGGTAGCGGCGCATGAAGTCGACGTAGGCGGAGAGCCTGTGCGCACGCCGGTAGAGCACGAACACGTCGGAGATCGCGAGGCGACTGCCGACGCGGTCGTGATAGCGAAGGATGAAGCGGTGGTACTCCCCCGCCAACGGGCTGGCACGCAGGAAGCTGGCGCGGGCGGCGAACGCGAGTCCGGCGCGCGTCGAGTCCGGGTACTTCGCGATGAATCCATCCAGCTGGTCCGGATCGAGCGGGTTGGCGAGTTGCTTGAACGCCGTGGCCGCCGCCGCCTCGTATTCGGCCGACTTGACGAACTTCAATCCACCGATCGAAACATTGGGCTCCTGCGCCGTTGCGATGCCCAAGATCAGAAACAAGCAGAGGATGGGCTGGTGCTGATTCATGGTTGTTCTCCCCAACGGTACCCGGAGACGGCACCGGGTGTATTCCTGCGAGATTCGCGGGTGGAATCGCGCGCCAATCTCGAAAGCTTCACCCGGAACGGTATCGGAACGGCGAGAAGGTGGCGGAATGGCTCGAAGCCGGCGAACTCGCCGTGTGGATCGTCAATCCGCGCCAGCGCACGGTCACCGTCCATGAGAACGGACAGTCGCCCAGAACCCTCGAAGAGTCGGACACGCTGGACGGCGGCGCGCTGCTACCGGGCCTGGTGATCGCCGTGCGGGAGTTGTTCGCGTAGGATTGCCCCGTAACGACACGGAAACTCTCCCACGCCTTTTACACGGAACCCGCACACGAATTCCTCGTCCAACTCGACATGACCCGAGTCCTGCTTGCCCTCCTGCTGGTGGCGCCGTTCGCCTCGGCCCAGTCCACGCCGCTCGCCAAGCTGCCCGCGCACATCAAGGCGCCCGCCGGCAAGCTCACACTTCTTGCGGATTACGGCGACGTCCGCGCCAATCAAGTCGCGCTCTATCTCATCAACCGGACGGGCAAGAGCCTGAAGTTCGATGCGCAGGACGGGCAGCTCTACATCAAGCAGCAGGCGCAACTGACCGATGGCACGTGGGCGCGAGTGCAGGGCCACCTCTACAGCTGGTGCGGCAACAGCTACTTCATGTTTCCCGAGCTACCGGACGGCAGCTTTTTCGCATTGCGCGGCCACTACCCCGGCAGCGACCACTACCCGGACGGGGGCGAAACGCGCAAGGTCCGCTATCGGCTCTACGGCAAGGAGCTGGTCAGCAATGTCGGGCAGGGCAAGATCGACCCCGCCGAAATCAAGAAGTGCCGCGGCGACAGCTTCGCCGCGAACTACGGCAGCTTCGAAATCGTCGCCGCGATCGCGGAGGGCAAGGTCGCCACGACCAAGCGCGACCACATCGAAGTGCGCCCCCACGCGGTCCGCTGCCTCGCTCGATTCAAGCAACCCCGCTGCGTCGCGCTCCTGACCCGCCTGCTGGGCGACGACAAGGCGGAAATCCGCAAGAACGCGGCGTACGCTCTGGGCACCCTCGGCCCGATCGCCAAGCCGGCACGCCCGGCGCTCAAGAAGCTGGCCGCAAGCGATCCGGACGCCGACGTCCGCGCAGCGGCCAAAGCAGCGCTCTAACGGGCCATCAACTTCCGCAGTTCCACCGCCCAGAAGACGATGGTGCTCAGCGCGACGCACAACAACAGCTCGCCGGCCCCGAGGGCTGTCGTCTTGAACACCGCCTGCGCGGGCGCCCAGTAGATCAGCACCAATTGCAGCACGCAGGTCAGCAGCACCGAGCCAAGCATTAACGGGTTCGAGCGCAGGCCGATCGTGAACAACGAGTCGCGCGCGGAGCGCACCGCGAGCGCGTTGCCCATCTGCGCCAGGGTGAGCGTGGTGAAGATGATCGTGCGCCAGTGCGCGGCGTCCGCGCCCGAGCGCCACGCCACGTAGCCCATCGCCAGCGACACCACGCCCATCAGCAACCCGACCCAGACGATCTGGCGCCCCATGCCGCGGCCGAGGACGGGCTCGTCGGGCGGTTGCGGCGGGCGCTGCATCGTGTCGCTCTCCGCCCGCTCGACCGCGAGCGCAAGCCCCGGCAGCCCATCGGTCACGAGGTTGATCCAGAGGATCTGCAACGGCAGCAGCGGCAACGGCATCCCCAGCAGCGAGCCGAACACCATGACGGCAACCTCACCCGCGTTGCTGGTCATCGTGTAACGCACGAACTTGCGGATGTTGTCGTAGGCGATGCGCCCCTGCTCGACCGCGCCGACGATGGTCGCGAAGTTGTCGTCCATCAGGACCATCTGCGACGCTTCTTTCGCGACGTCGGTGCCGGTGATGCCCATTGCCACGCCGATGTGCGCCTGTTTCAGCGCGGGTGCGTCGTTCACGCCGTCGCCGGTCATCGCGACGACGTGGCCGTTCTGCTGCAGCGCCTTGACCAGCGCGAGCTTGTGACTCGGCGCGACGCGCGCGTAGATCGACACCTCTTCGACCGTGCGTTGCAGTTCCGCCCCCCCGAGCCCCCCCACTTCGACACCCGTAAGCACACG
>CBDURV010000337.1:0-5177 GCA_965369495.1 uncultured bacterium | reverse complement strand
TCTGGTACAGCTCGTACAGGCGCGCGGCGCGCATCGCGAACATGGTGCCGCGCTTGAGGACCTGCACCGAAACGCCCATTTCGAACATGTCGGCGGCGGGAGCCATCGTCGTGTCCGCCTGCTCCGCCGCGGCGAGCATCTCGCGCACGTTCTGGCTGGAACCGGACTCGACGCACGCCTGGTTGATGGAGCCGGTGACGACATAGGCCGCACCGAGCGCAAACGCGGCGGCCGCGGCGGCGGGCGTTCCGATGCCCCCGGCCACGCCCACGCGAATCGCCGGCTCGTAGCCGTGCTGCGCCTGAAGACGATCGCGCAGCGCAAGCATCGTCGGCAGCAGCGCCAGGGCGGGGCGGTTGTCGGTGTGTCCGCCGGAGTCCGCCTCGGCGGTGAGGTCCTGCGCCATCGGGATGTGCGTCGCAAGTTCCGCCTGCTCGCTTGTCAGCTCGCCGTTGGCGACAAGCTCCGCGACCAGCCGCGCGGGCGGCGGCGACAGGAACTTCTGCGCCAACTCGACGCGCGACACCTTCGCCATGATGCGGTTGGGCGTCACGATGGCGCCGGACGCATCGCGGTGAATTCCGTGCAGGCGATAACGCACGACCGGCAGCGTGAGATCCAGGAATGCCGAGGCTTCGATGAGCCGGATGCCGCGCTGCAAGAAGAGATCGACGATGGCGGTCTCGAGACCGGGCTCGGCGGGGCTGTGGATCAGGTTGATGCCGAACGGTGCGTCGCCCAGGCTCTTCTGAAGCCGGCCGATCGCCTTGGTCACACGCTCGATGCCGAGACCGGCCGAGCCGAAAATGCCCAGCATGCCGGCGCGCGAAACCGCCTCGACCATCTCCTCGGATGAGATGCCGTTGGCCATGGCGCCGGTGACGTACGCGTAGCGCAATCCGTGCGCGGCTCGAAATGCCTCGTCGCCCAGTCGGTCGGCGGGGCAGGGCGCGACAAACCCGCGCAGGGGACGCGCACCCTCGGGAGTCGCGTCCGCGCCAATCTGTCCCGTGCCGTCCGCGCGAGCTTCAAGCGTGCCTGATTCGCGCTCGACGACGAACAGCGGCTTGCGGAGGTCGCGCAGCGCCGCGTCGAGCCGACCTCCGGCAGACCCGCCGGGCTCCGCCATCCACCATCCGAGCGCAGCGCCGCTGCGGGCATGATTCTGCGCGGCAACGACGGGTTGAATAGCGGTACTCATACGGCGGGAATTCGAGGTGGGGATCCGAACAACGACACCGGCACGCAGCTGCAGAATTTTCCGCTCCCCTCCGGTGTTTCGGGGCGCTTTCTCGCGAAGCCGCATTGTCCTGGCGCGGGTGAGCCGCCGGGGCCCTCCCGAGCCCAATATCGAGCACGCGATCTAGCCCGGGAATCTTACCGGAGGCCAGGTACAACCACAAAAATGCAGGGCGGTAAAGCGTTCCGGGAAAAAGCTGGGCGGGTGGCGCTCTTTCGGCCGTGGGCGGCGCGCGTGCTGAGCCTGCCTCGCCTGAGCGCGAGGGGGACGCGAATGGCGCTGGATGCCCGGATGTGGCGTGGCTCCTACCGACTAGAATGCGCGAGTGGCGGTGACTGACACTTCTCGGGCGATCATGCTTCGGCAGGTGGAACTCGTTCGTGGGGCGAGCGTGGCGCGTCGATTTGAGTCAGCCCGCTCGTTGACCCGAACGGTGGCGGCCTTGTCCCGGCGCGCGCTGCGCCGCCGGAATCCCGAAGCAACCGAGGCCGAGATCGACCGCGCCTTCGCCGACCTCCACTACGGTACGGATCTCGTGAATCGCCTGATGGGCGCGCGGTGAGTTCCGGGGCGGATCTCCTCGCGGCGCTCACTCCGGTCGCTGATGTGCTGGACCGGTTGGGGGTTGCGTACCAGATCGGCGGGTCCGTGGCGAGCTCGGTACACGGCCTGGCACGAGCAACGATGGATGTCGATCTGGTCGCTGAACTGGGCGCCGCACACGTTGAGCCGTTTGTCGCGCACCACCATCCCACTGGCGTCTCCCAAACGGGTGCCCGCAGGCTGGTTACGACAACTTCCTGCGGCACGACTGCCGCACGGGCACCTCGTCGAGAGCGGCGTATGAGCTGCGCCGGCGGTGCCGCGCCTATTCACGATGATTTATCGCGCCACAACGAGTTGTGGCGGACGCATGGCGATGGTGTTGCGGAGTCTCGCTAGGACGCGTTGCGACGACGGCGGAATATGCCGTAACCGACAAGCAGCATCCCGATCAGGGCACATGTGCCGGGCTCAGGCACGGGACCGGAGTTTGCCCCCGCGACGTCGATCGAAACGACAAACCCGTCAAGGTAGTCGGGATCGGTGGTGCCGCCGCCGAGGTTTCTGAAGTTCAGGAAGATGTTGTCGGAATCGAACGTGACGCGGGAGGCTCCAAAACCGGGGAGTGTCGTGTCGGCGTTGACCGTGACCGCCGTGAAGGCCGCGATGCTCGAAGTCGAGTCCGAGAACTGAGCCCCGTTGAAAGCCTCCAACGTGAAGTGGTTACCTCCCGTGAACTCGATCCGGATGTTCGTGTCAGTGACATCCACTGGTCCATCGATCGCATCATTGAGAATCAAGTCAGCAAACTCGACTCCGGCTCCGACAACCGCGGTGCGGTCGTTCGTCCCGAGCTGCGTGGAACTGTCCGGGAAGCGGTAGGTCAGTCGAATCGTCTTGCCATCCAACAGCGGGTCCGCGCCGACGACACTCGCGAACACCAATAGGGCCCAGATAAGCCGCATACTTCAATCCTCCCTAGCGACCATCGTATGGAGCTGTGGCGTCAAGGTCAACGGTATCCCGAGTAGAGATCGTGTTGCGGAGTCCGGCGTTACTCCGCGCCGCGTTCGCAGACGTCTCGCAACGCCTCAAGATCGCGGAGCATGCACTTGGTCATGGTGCCTTTCATGAGCACGTTGAATATCGGGGCCATGATCTTCGCCCCCAACGTCACGGCGGTGCCCGAGAACGTCCAACTCACCTTCGTGCCGTCGCCATCGGGCGCAAACAGGAACCGTGTCGAGTAGCGCATCCCGTGTGATTCGGCATCGACGTTGTAGCTCTTCGGGGGATCGAACCCCGAGACTTGCATCTCCTCGGTGGCCTCTTTCTTGAACATCACCCGCGTCTCGCGCCAACGAGTGCCTTCGCCAAACGGTCCCTTGGAGAGGACTTCGAGCGCGGTGATGTCGGGGATGCGTTCTACGAGTTTCTCGAGATCCGTGTAGACCTCGAAGACCTGGTCGATGGGCGCGGAGACGTTCGTGCTGACGGTGATGTTGGCCATGGGAAACAACAGGATACGGGAGGATGCGGTTCCAGGTTCGTTTGCTGCAAGAAACGTCGCGCAGACGGACGAGCAGGCGGCGCGAATCTCGATTGGGGTCGCCGCCATTGACGAGTTCTCGTGCTAGGCGCTGGTGCGTTGCTCGCATCCCGTCGCGTGAAGTGCGGTTCGCGCGTCAGTCGAGACTGTGGTGCCACGTCAGGGAGATGGGGGAGGCGCATCCCGCATCTGCGCAGTGGAAGGCGGTGCCAGTCTGCATGGCGGACATGAGCTGTTTCCAACTCGCGGGCGTCAGCAGCAGGCCGAATCCGTCCTCCATGACGCGCCAGCGATCCTCGTCGTCGTCGGACTGGGCAACTACCAGAACGCAACCGCTCAGATGTGATCCGTCGGATCCCCTGGGTGTGACTGCTAAGGGCTCGGATTGGGTTGGGCCGAGCCACACAAGGCATCCGTCGCAACTGGGATCCGGATCAAGCGCCATGGCGAACGGCTGCGATTCCGGAAGCGCTTGGAGTGCGTTCCGCAATTCGTCGGCCGCGTCGACCGAACACCGGATCGAGATCGAATCATCGATCTTGGAGGCCGAGACTCCGCGTGCCGCGATCACGGGGACTCCGTTGAGTACCGATTGCCCGTCGAACTCCGGGAGAGGGACCTCGTCGCGCTCGCGATCCACCCAGATGGGGAAAGGATAGCGACGAAACTGCTGACAGAGGCGGGCGAGCAGTCGCGTGCGGCTGAACTGAACGGAAACCCGCAACTCTCTCTCGGTGACGAGGATCGCGGCGAGCGCGTTGTTCGGCAACGTGACGGAATCGAACGGCTCTGCCGTTTCGTAGAGAATGCCCCCAAAGCCCAGCAGACCGTGCTCCCCGAACTGCGAAATCCCACCGTGATTGACGATGTGGCCGTCCTGCGCCCATCGATCGATGCTCGCCAAAAACGAGACCGGCTCCGTCGGGACATGGCTCGGCTGTTCTGAGTCTCGGCGGCGGAGCGTGAGGACGATCTCCTGCTGACCGTGGCGCGCGAGGCCATCCGTGACGTAGGTCCAGCAGGGGATCACCTGGGCCCCATCGATGATCTCGTGCGAGTGGATGTGGACGCAGTACTCGCCGGGGACGATCTCCTGCGTGGTCGGGAACTCGATGGAAACGTCGGGAGCCCGCTGCCGCTTGCCTCGTTTCCAGAATTTCACGCGCAAAGCGTAGCTACTTTGCCGCGAACCATGGCGCACCGGAATCGTGGTCCCAACAGGAGTTGAATCCGCGAGATATTGCCCTGCCCCCGCCATGGCCTCGGCGAAGGCGGAAGCTCCGAGCGTGCGAAGGAGGGGTGTCGAGGGGATTGGGAGACCGACGCGCAAACGGCGGGCCCGATGCACGATAAGCGAGTTGATCGCCGCGGCGCGGGAGCCTAGAAAGAAGGGAGGCATCCATGGACCGGCGCTCGCAAAAGACAAATCAGGAACCGTTCGCGGTGACCGCCGCGGAGTGGGATGGAACCATGCTTCGGGCGACTTGCGTCGGGTACTTTCGGCGAGGGTCGGCGGGCAATCCGGACGCCCAACTGCTGAAGTCGTCAAATCTCAGCTCCCTGGAAGGGCGTCCCGTCAAGCGGATCGAGCTCGACTTCTACGCCGTTGACTACAGCTTCGGTGACGGCCTGGGCGCGCACATGCTCCACTTCATCTTCAAGCGCAAGGTGGAAGAGATCGTGTTCCGCGCCCGTGACGACACCGCCGATGCGCTTGCGAGCTTGATCGCGCTATGTGGGCTTCCGCAGCTTCGCGTTCAAGCGTGACGGCGCATCCAAGCGCACGGCGTCGTGGGGTGCCTGCGCTCGGCGGGGAAGGCGGTGGTCCCAGCTGGACTTGAACCA
>CBDURV010000336.1:0-5213 GCA_965369495.1 uncultured bacterium | reverse complement strand
GCCTGACCGACATCGGCGTGAGTTTCCACGCCAACTACGGCGAGTCCTACACCAACACGCAGAGTTCCAGTACCGCCGTCAGCGTCGGTTCGTCGGTGCTCGACGAGACCAACTGGTCGCGCGCCCGCAGCTTGAATCCGACCGACGCGGCACACATCAAGCTCTTCCTCAAGGTCTACAACCTCGGAACCGCGGCGGCCAGCAACATCGTTCCGACGCTCTCGCTTCGGTTCGGCGTCCTCAACGTCGCGACATTCGAACCCGGCAACGCGCAGATCAACATGCTCATTCCCGGCGGCATCTACCCGCCGGATCCGGGTGTCCGCTGGGTGGTCGACTCGGTCGATACCGGTGTCGGCATCACGCCGCTTGCGCTGACGATGGACGAGTTGCGCGCGCTTGAGCGCGGAGCCCCGGTCAGCACCTCGGTGACCCAACTCAAGGCCGACGTGATGCGCATGGCCGGCGACGAGGGCTGGGTCTACGCCGGCGACTGGAGCGAGTACGCGGCGCGCTGCGACGCGGTCGGCACGACCATCCGCGTCGAGACGGACGACGGAAGCTTCGCCCACTACGTCGTCTATTCCGACGACGCTCCGTCCGCGCCCCGCACGACCCTGCGCGATGCGCTGGAGCGCATCGGCCTCGGCGAAGGCAGCCTGTTCCACTACTACGACAACGATGGCGCGCCGCAGGTCACATCCCTGGAGGACTACAACTTCCTGGTCGATCAGAAGACGCTGATCAGCAACGGCTGGAACCTGGATGTGCAGCCCGCCGTGGCGCCCCATGCCGACTACGACATCGGGGACACGGTGCTCGGGCCCGACTCGAGCATTTTCATCAAGGCGCCGCGGCCCGTCGTGGATACCGGCCCGGTGATTCACTACGCCTCCGTCGATGCGCAGGACATGAGCGTGAAGACCTGCGTGAGCGACTACCAGGGCGTCGTGTTGGCCGAGTTCGTGGACAAGGACGGCGTGCCGTTCGTCATGACCGAGGAGATGGCCGATTCCGGCTTCTTCTACTTCAGGCCGAATCCGGCCTATGTCTTCGACGGCACGGAGCAGATCATCGCCTACAGCGTCGCCGACCAGACCGGGTCGCGGCAGGTCGATGTCGTTTTCTATCCGCAGCCGAAGGATCCGGTCATCAACGCGATCACCCTCGACCTAGCGGGCGGAAAGATCTACGCCAACGTCACGAACCTCGCTCCGACGTTCCCCATTCAGTGGGTCCGGGCGCTTCACTCCGGATTGGATGGCGGCTATCTCGAACTCGAGGAACCGGTCAACGCGTACGAGGACCCCGACGGCTGGGTGGCGAAACTGCCTGCCGGATGGAGCAGTGAAAACATCAAGGTCGTCGCCTTTGTCACGGATGGAATCTACGCCGAGCAAGTCGTGGAATCCGGCTCTGTGATCAAGCCGCTGAGTTTCGGATCGACGACGCTCTACGCGCAGTTCGACTGGACGTGGACGGACGAATGGAAGACGACAGGCCTCGATCTCGACGTTCCTCAGACGAAAGGCAGCGGCTGGAAGGACTATTCGAAGATCTTCTCGGTGCCGTACGACGTTACCCACTGGTGGAAAAACGACATCGAGTGGCGACTCGGTTTCACGGCCGCGTTCGAGACGATGGTGGGCGCCGACTTCACCGCGGTCACGAGGGACGAAATCATCGGCAAGGTGCCGAGTGGCCCGCCTGCCGGCACCGTCCACACGAACTACTCGCTCAACGACATCTTCGTCCTGCGGACTGACGTGGGCAACTACGCGAAGCTCCAGGTGGCCAAGACCAAGGACGACAGCTCGAGCTTCTACCACTGGCGCAACCGCTATCTCACCATGGACTATGTGGTGTTCGGACCTCCGCAGGCGAACGCCGGCGCGGATCAGATCGTGCGCGTGGATCCCGACAACGAGACGGTCAAGCTGAATGGCGCCGCGAGCGCCGGAGCGAACTCCTACAGCTGGAGCTTTACGACCCGACCGGCCGGGAGCACGGCGACGCTGATCGCCGCGTCCACCGCGACCCCCTCGTTCATCCCGGACGAGGAAGGGCTGTACGTGATCGAGCTGGAAGTGGACGGCAATCCGGAACTGGTCGATGAGACGAAGGTCAACGTGTTGCTCCCGGTGGCCGACGCCGGCAGCGACAGCACCGTGGCCGTCTTCTACTTCTTCACCGATGCGGCCCTCGTGCTCGACGGAGCGGCGAGCGAGGGAGCGACCTCCTACGAGTGGGACTGGACGTCCCGGCCCGTAGGCAGCGTCGCGACTCTCGACAAGCGGTTCACGGCGGCGCCGGAGTTCAAGCCGGACATCGCCGGGGATTACATCGTGAAGCTCTGGATCAACCGGGGCGATGGCACCAAGTATGAAAGCGAGGCGACCGTCACGATCCACGTGCTGGAAGTGAAATAGCCGCGCGACCCGCATGAAGCGCCCTCGGGGTTGGAGGATCCCGGGGGCGCTGTCTTATTGCCTGTCCAAGATCCGCTGAGCGCGAATCCGATAGCTCTTGCGGTCGAGCTTCGGCAACCGATCGAGGCTGCCCAACACCGCGCGCGCGGCCACCGGCTCGTCGATGCGCAGCAGCGCTTCGAGCCCCGCCGCCAACTCCCTGCGGCCTTCACTCTGCGCGATGTAGTCGGTGAGCGAATCGATGTTGTCGCGCTCTCCCCTGCGCCCAAGAGTTCGCGCCGCGGTCAGGCGAACGCGCTCGTCCTCGTCACCGAGGGCGCTCCGCGCCGTGGACATCATGCGCGCCGACGGATTCGAGAGCCGCGAGGTCGCTTCGAGGATCGCCTCGCGTCCCCGCGGGCCGGTCTCGTCCCAGCGTGCCATGAGAACGCCGACAGTATCCGGCGTGCGGATCTCGTGCAGCGCGCGCGCGGCGACGTTGGCGGCCGCCCCCTTCGCCTCGGTCATGCGAAGCAGGAACAGGGCCGCGTCGCGATCGGCACAGCGTCCCAACGCCCGCATGGCTGCCGGGTTCACGTAGCCCTCGGATGCGCTCTCGACCATCTTCCGAAGCGGAGCGGCGAACCGGACATCCCGCGTCAGGCCCATCGCCTTTGCAAGCGAGAGCGCGGTCGCGGGATCCGCATCCGCGGCGGCGGAAGACATCGCCTGCAACACGGCGGGGTCCCGGCTCGCACCGAGAACCGTAATGATCGCGGCGCGGGTCTTCGGATGTGTCGCAGTGCCGAGCCGAACGATAAGCGCCTGGACCCCGTTCGTCTCGCCGATCGTACCGAGCGCGCCGATCACGAGCACATCGTGCGGCCCGCCCTTGCCCAACATGGCCAGCAGGTCGGGAGTGATCGCGCCCACGCCCATGAGGCCGAGCGCGTCGAAGATGGCGCCGGTGGCATACACGTCCGGCGAGCGCTGTTCCTGGTAGATGGCCAGCAGTTGTCGCGCGGTCGGTTCGTCCCCCTTCAGCGCGCCAAGTGCTTTGCCGACGAGACGCCGCGACAACGGTTCGATCGTGACGAGCAATTCGAGCAGCCGCGCTTTCGTTGCCGGTTCGACATCGGCGCCGAGTTGCCGTAAGTGATATGCGAGTTCCGCCGAGAGCGATTCGCGTCCCGCCATATCGGATCCGACCGTGAAGCTGGCCAGGATCTCGTGCACCCGCGCCCTCGTTTTCGAAACGTCGATGGGCGCTCGCTCCGTCACGACGGCGGTCGGAGGCTTGCGCCGCTCAGCACTGCGTGCCGGCTTGATTCGCGGGGCTCCGGGACCAGCGCTGTCGCCCGAAGCGTGCGCGCGCCTCTCTCCGCCGCCACGAAGGCTCAGCACCATCGCCACGGTCGCCCCGCTGGCGAGCAAGCCGCCAAACACGAACACCAGCTGCTTCCGAGCCAACATGGGAGCACGCGCCATTATCGCGCTGTTCGCCGCGCTACGCACGTTCCGGAAGCGACGATTCCGCACTCGGACGACCAAACTGCCCCGCTCACCGCTTCGGATTCGCGCTTCCCGCGCGCACATAACCGCGCGCCCCCGCTGCCTTGATCCGCCGGTCCGTCGATATCGCCCGCATCTCGGGGGTGCCCGCATTCACGAGCCCGGGATCCAGGTCGTGGACGGCTGCCGTCTCGACGACATCGAGGCGGGGACGCGGCGCACCATCCAGACCGAACCAGACATTGCTCCGGAACGCGAACGTCTTGGGGGCGGTGCCGGCTCCCACGTTGACTGCGCTGCGCACGCGCCGATCGAACACGATCACGTTCGCTTCGAACACGCCTTCGCGACATGACGGAAATCGCTCGCCCGTCGTTTCCTGCAGGATGCGCACGACCCACTTGCCGGGACGGTGAATCGTGTTGTGGTGGACGCGGGAGTTGCGCGCGTTGACGAATGCAACTACCGCCATGCTTCCGGTGAACCGGTTCCCGGCGACCTCGATGTTCTCGGCCTCGAAGCGGGCATCCTTCGGCCGGAAGTACGGCAGTCCCGTGCTGCCTCCCAGGTTGATGCTGCGCAGGCCGGCGTCACGAAAGAAGCAACCGTGGACGAGGATCTCCTTGCTGCCGCCCTTCATCTGAATGCCGCTGGACTGTGAGAATCCCGGCTTGCCCTCGAATGCAGAGTCCTCGACGACTCCCCGGTGGCACCCGACCATGTCGATCGCGGAGCCTCCCCAGCCCGCGATACGGCACTCGCGCACCACGAAGTCATCGACACCGGACAGCTTGATCCCGTCGTGGTTCCCCTTGGGGCCGGTGTCCAACACGGTGATCCGCTCCAGCAGGACATGGTGCGACGGTGTTTCGACGCTGCCGCCGTCATCGACGTTGATGCCGTTGCCCGAACAGCCGGTCACGGTCAGGTTGCGCAGCGTGACGTACCGGCAACCGACCAGATGCAACGCGCACGATCCTCCGCGAAACACAGGCGGCCGCTCGGGGTCGGCGGCCTCGATGATGATCGGCCGGCCCTTACTGCCCGACAAGCCGACCATCCGCACGCCCGACGCGTAGTTTCCCGGCGCGAGCGAGATCACGACGCCGGGCTCCGCCCGCGCCACTGCCGCACGCAACTGCGCGGAGTCCGTCACCCGGACGCCGCCCTCCGCATGGACCGGAGCGGCGGCAACGAGAAAGAGGATGCCCGCGATGCGCGTCGTCAGCATGAGATCATTCTAGGCCGCACGCCGGATGTCGCCGAGAAGGCGTTTTGCCAGCGCCACGGGTG
>CBDURV010000335.1:0-5224 GCA_965369495.1 uncultured bacterium | reverse complement strand
GCAATCGCGGAGCGGGTGCGTCCGGGCGACACGGTGCAATTCACCATCGCCGAAGTGCCGGCCAGCGTGCAGTTGCCCGGTGGCGTGACCGTGCGCGGCGCGTCCGGATCGGGCACGAGTATCGTGTTTGGCAAACGCAGCGGATCGGGGCTGATAATCGCAGGGGTCGCGGGACTCGAAACCCCGACGCGGCTCGAAAAACTCCGTTTTCGGGTCGGGGACGACGCACCGCCGCGCATGATGGACTATCCGCGCGGCGTCGTCGTGCGCGGCGGCCGCGCTGAAATCATTGAGTGCGTCTTCGACGCGGGGTTGAGCACCGGCATCCACGCCAGCGCGGGCGCCCGTGTGCGCGCGATCGGATGTCGGTTCGGCGTCACCGGAGGTAAGGGGGCGCTCGCCGTGGACAGCGGCACGACGCTGGAAATCGAAGGCGGCATCTTCACCGATTGCGGCCAAGGCGTGGTCGGGCAGGGTGGCACGACGATCGTCTGTCGCGATGTGTCGTTCCAGCGGCTGAAGTATTCCGCCGTGCGGATCAATGGCACGTTCGCGCGCCGGGTCGTGGTCGAGAACTGCCGGATCCAGAGCACGTTTGACGGTATCAGCCTGCGTGTGCTCGACAGCGCCGTTGTGACCGGCAACACACTCGACGTCGGGGGCACGGCGATCCAAGTCGAAGGGCTCGAGCCGATACAGGAGCGGGACCAGGTCACGATGCGGACGCGTGCGCAAGTGCTTGTCGAGAAGAACACGATCCGCCGGGCCACGATCGGCGTGCGCGCCGCGGATGTGGCGAACTGCGTCGTGCGCCAAAACACCATGAACTTGATCGATCTTGTGGGGGTCCAACTCGACTGTCCCGGAACAGTCGAGGCGAACCGGATGCGCGGCACGAAGCGGCCTGCCAGCTACGCACCGCCGCAGTACGAGGCGGCGTGGACATTTGGCACCATGGGAGTTCTGTTCGGTATCGAGCGCAGTCGCGCGAAGCCGACGATCCGAAACAATGACATCTACGGCATCACGCGCTTCGCGATCGTGCTGGTCGGCGGCGGGCAGGCGACCATTGCCGAGAACCGATTCGACGCCAACGTGCCACGGCGCATCGCCCACCTCGGGCGCGCATCCCGCAGCCAGCGCGAGCAGGCACGCAAGCTGTGGAGCCAGGCGCGCGCAAAATGGGAGCAGCAGCACCCGGACGAGCGCAAGCGGAGACGGTAGGGAGCACCGAATGTTGGGCTCCCGCAGATCGGCGAATTTGCCGAAGATAGGTACTCATGGCACAGCAATTCGGGGAACCCATGATCCTACGTCCGGCGACGGCCGGCGAGGCGCTGCGGGTCAACCGGCAGTTCACGGAGCGGATTGGCTTCACAAGCGAGGAGCTTGAGGCTCGGCCCTTCCTTGAGTGGATCCACCCGCACGACCGGGACGAACTGGAGCAGGCGCTGACTGCCGGGAACGGCAGAGCGATGGCGCGGCACCGGACCGCCCTAGATGCGTGGTTTCCGTTCCGGTGGCGGGTGGAGACGGACGCGGGCCGGACCGTCGCGCTCGGCATCTTCGACGACCGCTTCGCCGTCGTGGAGGACGAGTCCGAATCCGACAGGGTGCCGGCGCCTGTGACGCTGGAGGACACGCTCAAGACGATGGCGCTGATCGTCGAGGCGAAAAATCCAGGCATGCGATGCTCGCTCCTGCTGATGGACGACGACGGCGTGCACATCAGGTGCGGCGCCGGACCGAGTCTGCCCGACGAGTACAACAAGGCCGTCGAGGGCATGCGCATCGGACCCATGGTCGGCTCGTGCGGGACCGCCGCGTACTGGAGCGTGCCCGTCGTGGTCGAGAACATCGCGGAGGATCCGCTCCTGAATGACCTGCGCGATACGATTGCGCCGGCAGGAATGAAGGCGTGTTGGTCGCAGCCGATTCTGACGAGCCAGGGAGCGGTCCTGGGCGCGATGGCGCTCTACTACGACCGTCCGCGTGCGCCGACCCAGTCGCAGATGGACGGGCTCGAAATCGCCGCGCGCATGGCCGGTCTCGCCATCGAGCTAAGCCGCCGCGCCGAGTAGCCGCGCGGTGAGCGGGGTCGAGCCGTCGCGCTCGATGCTATGCTCCCAGACTCCACGCACTCGTGGCGGAACTGGCAGACGCGCAAGATTTAGGATCTTGTTCCGAAAGGAGTCCGGGTTCGACTCCCGGCGAGTGCACCACGCGCCCGATCGGCTGGATCTTCCGGCCAGCCGATCGGGCCGTGACGCCCCGCACCCGTTACTTGCCCGGGTTGATCTCGATCAGTTCGACTTCGAAGATCAGCACGGCGCCGCCGGGGATGCCGGGGCGTCCGTCGTCTTTGTAGGCGAGTTCGGCGGGGCAGACCAGGCGCGCCTTGCCGCCGATCTTCATCTTCTGCAGGCCCTCGGTCCACGCCGGAATGACGCGGCCCAGGGGAAAGGTGGCGGGCTCGCCGCGATCGACGCTGCTGTCGAACACTGTGCCGTCGCGCAGCATGCCGTGGTAATGCACCTTGACCGTGTCGGACGCCTTCGGGCTCACACCTTCGCCCGCCTTGGTCTCGATGTAGACCAGCCCCGACTTCGTCTTGACCGCGCCGGGCTTGGCCGCCTCCGCCTCGAGCAGCTTGGCGCCCTCGGCCTTTTCGATCTTCAACCCCTCGACCGCGCGCTTCTGCGCGAGCTCCGTGATCTTGGGGCCGTACTCCTTGAGGCTGACCTGCGGCTTGCGCTTCTTCACGGAATCGCGAATGGCGCCCAGCAGGATCTCTAGCTCGGCATCGCTCAGGTTGAAGCGGGAGAGGTTGCCGCCGAGGGCAAGGCCCAATGCGTAGACCGTCTTTTCGTCCTCGGTCTTGAGGGACGTCGCCGGCTCAGTGGCCGATTCCTGCGCGGCGACGGGCCACACGTAGAGTCCAGCTCCAAAGAGCACGCAAAGGGCGGTCAGGGCGATTCTGTTCACGGTCAACTCCTAGTGAAAGCTCCGGGTTCCGACCGGTGCTCAAGCAGCGCCACTATAAGGGCGGGGTGAATCGGCTGACGCCCCGCAGCCCCTACATTGAACACCGCCGCGCAGAACTGGTTACAGAGGGCACCACAGGCCGTGAGCAAGAACGACGATCCGCCGACACCGGCCCAGCGCACGCGCCGCATCCTCGACCTGCTGCGGACGGTTCGTAGAGATACGGTACCGCGTTCGTTTGCTGCAAATATTCGGTCTGCCGATCGCGCCAGGGGGCGCCGCGCCTGGCGCGATTCGTTCCGATGGCCGTTTGGATCGTGCTGTTTCCGCGCCAATGCGTGGCGCGATCCCAACCTGGCACCAACGAATCCTATTGCAGCAAACGAACCCGGTACCGCATTGCGATGCCCGCGCGGTAGGGGCGCAGTCGCGGGGCACGGGACTGCGCCCGGCTTGTTCAGCCGGCTACGTGGCTCGCTGCCGTCGCCGTCGTTGCAGCAGGAGAGCCGCGCCGGCGACCACCGAGAAGAGCGCCCATGTGGACGGTTCCGGTATAGGAGCCGGCTCCTCGATCGAGGCGAGCAGGGCGACGCCGCTCGTCCGGACGTTGTCGAGGTAGAGTACCGCACCCGTTTCGTCGAAGTACTCGAACTCCAGCAACAGGTCGGTCATGTTGTCGAACGCGGGATCGTTCAGGTAAATCGAGCGCGTCTGGAAGTCGGGGCTCGAGACCGCCATGAACGAATCGATGATGCGGGAATCGAGAAACACGGTGAGCATGCCGCCCATCGCCCCCTCGAAACGATAGTCGTAGAGCAGGCTGAACGGCGCGAACGGGGTGTTGAGCAGCGTCGAGACCATCACCGGCGACGCCGTCGTGAGCTTGGCCGCGCCGTTTTCGAGGGTGACCGAGCCGTAGCTGTTCCAGCCGTCCAGCGAGTCGAAACCGCCGCCGGGAATCTGGGTCAACTCGCCCGACTCGAACGTAATCGCGCCGAGCGAACGCATGCTGAAGCCTCCCAACTCCCAGCTTCCGCTGAGCGCGCCGATCTCGATCACGGGCAGAGTGTCGAGCGGATAGTCGTTGGGGATCAGGTCCGATACGCCGTTTTCATTTGTCTCGATGCTTCCCACCAGCGGGCCCGCGCTGATGCCGTAGCTTCCGACACTGCCGAGGCCGACGCTCGCGGTTACGCCAAGCACCGCCAGCTCCGCGAAGGGCTCGATGCGAATGCCGGTACTGTTGGTGAAGTTCGAGGCGCCTCCCTTGACCCGGAGGTAGGGCTTGAGTACGAACTCTCCCGGCGTGTCCGGGACGCGGATCTCCACGGAGTCGCCCAGGTCGAATACGAGCGGCGTGCCAGTGCCGATGTCGAGTACGACTTCGATTTCCGGAGCGAACTCAAACGACTGGGACGCGTACGCGCGCACGCCGAGACCGAGATCGACCGTCGCGTATTCCGCGTGGAAGAAATCGCCGATGCTGTACTCGCCGCTCAACGGCGGAATGAACTTCACCGCCGCCGCGCCCGCGCCGGCCGTCGCGCCGGTGATGGCCGCCTTGGCGATGATGGTGAGCGCCTGGTCGACGTCGAACTTGAATTCGAGGAACTGCGCCTCGCCGGTGCTGTTGAGCGTGGCGATGGTTCCGCCCGCGGCGAGCTCGACTCCACCCTGCGTCTCCACGACCGGTACGGTGAAGTCGGTCTCGATGAGCTTGAGCAGCGAGCCGAGAATCGCCTTTTTCTTGCCCTTCTTGACCGCCTTGACGACTTTGTCTTTCTCCTTGTCGTAGTCACTCTTGCGCGTGTCGCGCTTGGAGCGCTTGTCGGAGAGCTCGGTTTCCTTTTTGGACTTGTCGTCCTTCAGCTTCTTGCCCTTCGCCTTGTCGTCGTCGATCTCCTTGTGCAGGTCCTCCGTCCGCGTAGCGAGCTTCTTCTTGCGCGAATCGAGTCGCTTGTTGCGCGCGGTGAGCCCGCTTTTCTCGGCGGCGAGCTTGTTCTTCTCATCGTCGCTGAGTCCGTTCGTGTCCTTGGCGTCGATCTCGTCGATGCGCTTCTGGTTTTTGGTCTTCTCCTCGTTGGCGGCGGCAAAGGAGAGCAGCGAGTCGTTGAGTTCCTTGTCCTTGCGAGCGATGTCCTTTTCGTTATCCATCTTCGCCGCTTCGATTTACCGCAGCTCCTTTTCGGTGTTCTGCACGTCGTTTTCGGCGGAGTGGAGCTTGATCCGCGAGGCGAGC
>CBDURV010000334.1:0-5236 GCA_965369495.1 uncultured bacterium | reverse complement strand
TTTGTCTCGGCGGATTCGCGATCGCCGATGGCGACGGCCGGAACGAAGTCTACGAACTGACCAAGGGCAAGCGCCACGCGCGCTTCGCCATCTGGAACACCAAGCTCGGCACGATCATGCTCGACACCGCGACGGGGAACTCCTGGCGCATGGAGTTCATGGACAAGAGCGGCTACGTCTGGTCGCAGATTCCGCGCGGCATCATGCGCGATCCGGTCTTCACGATTCCGAACCCGGTGACCGGCGAGGAATAGCTACCGCGTCTTCCGGTTGATGTAGCGCGCGATCTCGATGCCGAGCGTGCGCAGCTCGCCGTTGACGTTGTCGTTGAGGATCGCCTTGCTCATCTCGAAGGTGCCGTGGTCCTTGATCGTCACGTCCGCGTTGGCGACGGCGCGCGCGGAACCGTGGCCAATCAGATCGCCCGCCCAGGTGCTACCCGGGTAGGTGTCAACGAGCGTGATGGTGACCTTCCTGGTTCCCGCGCCCTCCCCCAATATGCCCAGCTTGCGCGCCTCGCTCAGGAAGCCTTCCTTGAGGGCACCCGACCATTCCGGTTCCTTCTCGCGCGCCTTGTCCTTCTCGTCGCTGCTCACGCGCACCCACGTCTCGTAGTCGAAGTAGACGTCGGCCAGATAGACCTTGGTGCCGGAGGGCAGGCGCTCGATGTCGCCCGGTCCGATGGACGAGGCGCAGGCGCCGACCAGAAGCAAAAAGGGGAGCAGGGCGGCGCGTGACATCGGGGCGATAGTACATAATCGCTGCCATGCTTCCCGCCGACGATTGGTCTACGCACAACCCGTCCACCCAGCGCGCGTTCGAGGAGGTGTTGGAGCGCGCCTGTTCACGCCGGCAGGTGCTGCGCGCGGGACTCGGGTCGGTGGCGGCGTTGTGGTTTGCAGGCTGCTCGGAGGCGAAGAAAGGGGGCGCGGGGGCCTGGGGGGGCGCGGGCATTTCGCCGTCCAGCGCGGACCGCGTGCGCGTGCCGGAGGGGTACACGGCCGAGGTGCTCTATGCGTGGGGCGATCCCGTTTCGGATGGGCCCGCGTGGAAGCCGGATGCGGCCAACTCCGCGGCCGACCAGGAACAGCAGGCGGGTATGCATCACGACGGCATGGAGTTTTTCCCGCTGGGGGAGGGGCGCGGCCTGCTTTGCATGAACCACGAGTACACCGACGACGGTTTGCTGCACACCGATGGGCGCGCGACGTGGACGGCGGAGAAGGTGCGCAAATCGCAGGCGGCGCACGGCGTTTCGGTCATCGAGGTCGAGTTGCGTGACGGCCGCTGGCACGTCGTGCGGCCGTCGAAGTTCGCGCGGCGCATCACCGCGGCGACGCCGATGCGGATTGCCGGTCCCGCAGCGGGCGATCCGCTGCTGCGCACCGGCGCCGATCCGGAGGGCGTGCGCGTTCTGGGCACGCTCAACAACTGCGCGGCGGGTCGCACGCCGTGGGGCACCTATCTGACGTGCGAGGAGAACTGGCACGGCTACTTCGTGCATCCCGATCCGGCGAAGGCGTCGATACAGCAGAAGCGCTACGGCATCGGGCGCGGCAACGGGTATCGCTGGAACGAGCACGATGCGCGATTCGACATGGCGCGCGAGCCCAACGAATCGAATCGCTTCGGATGGGTCGTGGAGATTGATCCGCGCGATCCGAAGAGCGTGCCGGTCAAGCGGACGGCGCTGGGACGTTGCCGGCACGAGAATGCGGCGGTGGTGCTGGCCGCCGATGGCCGTGTCGTGGTCTACATGGGCGACGACGCGCAGCACGAATACATCTACAAGTTCGTTTCCGATCAGGCGTATGTCGAGGGGGGGCCGGGGGGCGAGCTGCTCGATCGGGGCACGCTCTACGCCGCGCGCTTCGATGAGGACGGCAGCGGTCGATGGCTCGCCCTTGCGCACGGGAGCAACGGGCTGGACAAGCTCTTCGCATCGCAGGCGGATATCTGCGTTCACGCGCGGTCGGCCGGGGATCACGTGCAGGCGACGCCCATGGATCGCGCCGAATGGATCGCCGTGCATCCGACGACCGGCGAAACCTACGTCGCATTGACCAACAACAGTGCGCGCAAGGTCGCCAATGCGGCCAATCCGCGCACGGACAACATCTACGGCCACATCGTGCGCTGGCGGCCGGAGGGTGGCGATCACGGATCCGAACGCTTCGCGTGGGACATCTTCCTGCTGGCGGGAGATCCGGCGCAGTCCGATCCCGCGCGACGCGGCAACGTCACGCCGCCGGAGTCTTCGTTCGGTGCGCCGGATGGCCTGCATTTCGATCCGTCGGGTCGTCTCTGGATTCAGACGGACGTGAGTTCGCGCAAGATCGGCAAGAGCCCGTATGAGGCGTTCGGCAACAACCAGTTGCTGGTCATCGACCCCGCCCTGGGTCAGGTGCGGCGATTCATGACGGGGCCGAGCGGTTGCGAGGTGACGGGCGCTCTGGTGACGCCCGACGGGCGCACGCTCTTTGTCAATCTGCAACACCCGGGCGAGGCTGCGGGGGGGCGCAGCGATCCAAACAAGCCCGACGCGGTTTCGCGCTGGCCGAGTGGCAAGCCGGGGGCGCGACCGCGTGCGGCGACGGTAGTCATTCGCCGGAAAGACGGCGGCGTGGTGGGAGAGTGATCGCTAGACTGGTGGATGGAGGAATCACGATGAGCAGCAGTTGGATTCGGGGCGCGCTTGGTCTGTTGGTCACGGCGTTGATCGTCGTGCCGTTTGCGGCCGCGGACGAACATGACCGGGGCGATCTTGAGGAGATCATCGAGGGGCTCGAGCAGGGCATGGAGGCGCTGGAGCGCCTGGGCCGCCGCGACGAGTTGCGCATGCTTGAGCGTGTTGCCGAGCAGGTTCGCGAGGAGATGCATGAGCGTCGGCGCGGGAATCACGAGCGCGAGCAGGCGAAGCTTCAACTTCGCGCGCTGCGCATCGCGTTCAAGACGATCCACGCGCGGAAGGACGAACGCAGCCAGCGCGCGGCGGAGATGGTCGAGCACGCCATGCATGCGCGCGAACTGCGGCTCAAGGGCCGGCGCGACGAAGAGGCGCGGCGGGTGATCGAGTCCGCTCCCAACGAGGCCAATGTGATCGAACTTCTCGGTTGGGCTTCGAAGCTGCTCAAGGAGCAGCGCAAGGGAGAGGCGGCGGAATTCGTCGGGGATGTCGCGGAACGCATGCGGGCCGCTTGGAGAGAGCAGCGCGAACGCGGCCGTCACGGGGAAGCCAACCTGCATGAGCGCGTCGAGCGTCTGGAGCGCCGCCTGGAAAAGCTGGCCAACATCGTCGAGAGGTTGGTCGATGAACTGGAAGACGAGGACGACGACGATTAGCTCGGCGTCGTTGCGGTTCGCGGTTGAGGAAGCGGGGACCGTGGAGTTCGCGTTCGAGCGCATGGATGAAGCGATGGTCGAGGCGCCGACGCGGTCGCAGTGGGAGTGCGCGCGGGGGTGCGATCACTGCTGCCACCTGCTGGTCGAGGTGACCGAATCGGAGGTCGATGCGCTGTTGCCGCTCGTGACGGACGCGATTCGCGAGCGCATCGGCGCCAATGCGGTGCGCGGCGATGGTCTCGACGCCGGCGACTACCGGCGTGCCGGCATTCGCTGCGCGTTCCTCGGCGAGCACGGCGACTGCCTCGCCTACGAACATCGTCCGCTGCGCTGCCGTGCGCACGTCTCGAGTTCCGTGGCGACTTGCGAGAGCGTCCGCTCGGGCGATCTGCCGAGCGGGGCGGTGCCTGGCGACACGTGGCTCGCGATGGCTGCCGCCGCGTGTCAGCGCGGTTTGGGCGCCGACGTGCGCGAACTCCACACCGCGCTCGCCGAGCGCATCGGATAGCGCATCGGAACTCCGTAACCCCTTCTCACCAAACGACTTGCCGGCGGGCGGAGGCTCCCCTGGCGAGGGTTAGCGGTGAAATGTGGGGTGGGTGGTGTTGGGGGGCGCGGGAACCAGGGTTTCGGTGCTGGTTTCGAGGTCGTGGAGGACGATGGCGCGGTCCGGGTGGACCTGGCCGCTGGGGTCGTCACGGAAATAGAGCACGTAGCGCCCGCCAGAGGAGATGGATGCGAAGCGCGCCTTGGCGCGGCCGTCGGTGACGGGGCGCACGCTGCTCTTGCCCGGTTCGTAGAGAACCAGTCGGCTTCCGCGCGTGAACACGACCAGTCTGCCGCTCGGCGCGCAATCGATGCCGTACGCGCGCCGGCCATCGTCCAGGAATGGGCTCGCCTCGCCCGACTGCAGGTCGAATACCGACAGGCCCTGATTGGGCTTGTAGCGTTCGAAGTAGATACTCCGACCATCGGCGCTCCAGGCGGGGTCGATGCCGTTCACGAGTCGTCGCGGTGTCTTGTTGCCGATGAGCCAGATGCCCCACGCTTCACCCTGCCGCCGGCGTCCGGAGACGGCGATTCGCTTGCCGTCGCGGGAGGCCGCGGGAAAGCGGACCGCGAGCCAGCCCTTACTGATCGCGCTGCGCCGGCCCGCGAGATCCACATGAACCAGCGCGGTTCCCGTTGTCGCCAGAAAACCCGTGCCATCGGCCGCCCAACAGAACGACGTCACGTCGGCCGTCTCCGCCACTAGCGAGCGCTCGTTCGCGTCCACGACGAGGATGCCTTCCGGCGTCAGCAGCGCAAAGCGGGGCGGCGCCGTTTCGGGCGGAATCGGAGTTGCGCAGGAAACGACTAAGAGCAGCGAAGAGAACGCCGCGACGAGCGTAGAGGGACGCATCAGAGAATGCGAATGACGACCAGCGTCACGTCGTCCTGCGGCGGGAGATCGCCGCTGTACTCCTCTAGCGCGGCGATGACGGCGTCCACGATTTCCTGCGCGCTGCCGGCGTGGTGCGTGCGCAGCAGATCGCGCACGCGCTGCTTGCCGAACTCCTCGCGCTCATGGTTGCGCATTTCCCAGATCCCGTCGGTTCCCAGCAGCAACACGTCGCCCGCGGCAAGATCGTCACGCGACGTCGCCTTGTATTCCCAATCCGCGATCACGCCGATGGGTACGTTCTTGTTGACGATCTCCTCGATCTCGCCGGTCGCCGCGCGGAAGTGGAAGGCGGGATCCTGCCCGGCGCTGATCCAATCGACGCGTCCCTGTTCCGGCGTGAAGACGTAGAACGCCAGCGTCATGAATTTCTCGTCGCCGAGGTCGTCGGCCAGGCGTGCGTTCACTCCGTTGAAGAGTTCGCCCAACTCGGGGAGCGGCATCACGCCGCTG
>CBDURV010000333.1:0-5246 GCA_965369495.1 uncultured bacterium | reverse complement strand
AGGCGTGCATGTCGCGCTCCGCCTTCTCGGCACGCTTTACCAGGCTCGTGGGCGAATCCGCCCTGCGCTACCTGACGCGCTGGCGCATGCAGCTGGCACGCTCCTATCTGCGCGACAACTCGATCGCGCTGCATGACCTCGCCGAACGGGTCGGCTACCAGTCCGAAGCAGCCTTCTGCCGCGCCTTCAAACGCGAGTTCGGCGTGCCCCCCGGCAGCGTGCGCCGATCGGCACTTCCGACACCAGCCGGCGACTAGCGCAAGGTGACCGGGCGACCGGGCGTGACCCCTTCCAACGACGCGTCACCCGCGCGAACTCTGTACTCGTAACCGGTCGGATGCGCGCCGAAGGTCCACGATCCATCCGCCCGGACGGTCTCGTGCCCAATCCAATACCAAGCGCCATCGCTACCAAGCTTCACGTCGAGGTGAATGGGAATCGTGGGACCAGGTTTGAGGTCGAGCAGCACCCCTTTCAACTCCCGCGTCGGCCGCACCGTAACCACCACCGTGGCGGACTCGGCACCAAGCAGCCCGAACCCTCTCCCCCGCTCGCACCGCGCCTGAAACTGCTGTGACTCTTCGCTCAAACGTCGAATGCGTGCGATGCCCGACTCGTCACTGCGAACGACGTGGATACCGAACGTGACACGCGCGTTGGGCTGCGGCGAATTCTGCTCGTCGACGACGCGAATCTCGGTCGTGCGCGGATGCAGATCGACCACCCACCGGTACGGTTTCCCGGCCTGCAGATCGACCGGAAACTCGCGGCGAATCGGCTCGCGGATCCCGTATCGCGCCGGCAACTGGATGTGAATCGCCGTGTCTCCCCCGTGCAGCGAGGAGAGTTTGAAGTCGCCCTGCGAATTCGTCGTCGCGGTATGCGCAATGAATTCCCCCATCGCACCAGCGCAACCTGCATCAGCCACAGGGACTCCATCAACGAGCAGTGTGCCTTCGATCCAGGGCCCCTGGCGCAACCCGACTCGAACCACCTCGGCAACGTTGGCTGGAACGACGAAAAACTGTGCGCAGTACCCGTCGGCCCAGACGACCCCCACAAACTTGCCGCTGGCCACCGACTGGATCGGCACATCCGTCTCACCCACCGCGTCCGTGACCCACTGGTGGCTGCGACCGAACATCTGCGAAATCGCCGCACCCGCGATCGGGCGCTCGGACACTTTGTCCACGATGCGGATCCGCACCGGCTTCGCCGGCGCCAGCTGAATTACGATTCGCTCCCCGTCCTTCCACGCGGACGTCTGCAGCACGAGGGCCGGGGCGTGCTCGCGGGTTTCGTCTGCCGCGAAAATCGAACGGATTTCGGCGGGATCGAGATCAAAGACGCTGACGCCTCCATCGCGCGAACTTGCGGCGCGCGTCGTCCCCTGGTCAGACAAGGCATAGGCCAGCCCGGAGGGCAACGGCGTGCCGTCGGCGCCTCGCACCTCGACCTGAATGCCGGCCGAACGCTCGCGCAGCGTGACGACGAACACGTATTGATCATCCGTCGGCACGAGCAACACGCGGGACAGATACTCCCCGTGGGAAACCCTGATCGTAATCCCGCGAAGTTCGATCCCCGGACTCACGTAGCCGTCTCCCGTGGACGCGTCACCGAGCGGAGTGCGCACGGGGTGTTCGCCGACCACCTCGTGCACACGCGCGCCGGCGATGGGCCCGCGTTCTCCCATGACCCGCACGATCGATCCGCGGGCCGCTTCCGGCGGCGGCACCTCCCGTTCCCGGGGCGCGTCAACCCGCGCCGCGCCGGTCGTTGTGTGAACCGGCGGAGCGGAGTCGTTTCGCCCCGCGCGTTCCCCGCCGGACGGGTCTCGCAATGCGAACGCGACCAACCCAATCGCGACCGCTGCGACGATCAGCAGGAGGGTCGCGCGACGCCTCATCGCTTCACTGAGCCGGGCGCGTGAAACAGGTGGTCCGCCAACCTGAGCGGCTGCTTGCGGCTGTCCACGCCCACGCGCAGCATCATGCGCGCGCCGCCCATGCCGTCGAAGTGCTCGATGCGGATCGGGTGCCAGCCCGCCTCGAGCACGACATCGACGTTGTCGTAGTGGTTGCTCAGCCCCATGTTGCGCCAGTTTTCGATGACCGTCTTGCCGGCGATGGCGAGTCGCACCCCGTCGTTGGCGATCACGAAAAACGTGTAGGTGCCGCGCACCGGCGCCTTGAAGTAGCCCTCCCAGCGCACGCTGAATCGATCGTGCGGCACCTTGGCGTCCGGCTTCTCGTTTTGCCAATCGAACGAGACATCCTTGTCGATGCGCTCGACCGCCAACCGGTTGAACTTCATGCCGGCGTAGTAGCGGGCGCGCAATCCGGGGCGCAGTCCCTTGGGCGCCTCCGGCAGCGCGGCGGTCGGTTTCGCCTTCGGTTTTTCGGCCTCCGCCTTCCAACGTTCGCGTAGCTGCTCGGCCTGCGCCTGGTCGGGGTCGAGCGTCAACACCAACTCCAATTCCTGCAATGCCGCCGCCCGCTCGCCCAACGCGTGCCGACAGATGGCGAGATTGACCAGCGCGTGGAGGTCCTTCGCGTTGATGTTGATGGCGCGAATGAACGCGCGCTTGGCACCCTTCCAGTCCTTCTTCTCGCCCAGCAGCACACCGAGGTTGCGATGCGCCTCGCCCAGTCCGGGCAGGATCTTGATCGCCGCCTCGAAGTCCGCGCGCGCGACGTCGTACTTTTTTTGCAGCAGCGCCACATAGCCTCGGTTGTGCAGCAGGAACGCTCTGACCTCGGCCGGCTTGAGGTTGCGTCCGTAGACGCTGTCCGGCTCGAACTTCCCGAACGCATCGTCGGACATCGTGTCGCCGTTGCGCGTGAGTTCGATATTGCGCCGGAACTTGCCGTCGTCGTAGCGGACAAGAAAATGATTCGGGAACGCCACGCCATACAGCGGAACGCCCGCCTGCTCCGCAATCGCCAACGCAATCACGGAGAGCGAAAGGCAGTACCCCTTCTTCCCGAGCAGGACCGCGTCGATATGCAGATGGTCCGCCGAGTCGAGCTTCGTCACCGGCCGGAACAAGTCGTTGTCGAACATGACGCGATGAATCGCGTCGGCGCGCGCGGCAGGCTCCGGAGAGTCGCCAACGATTGCGCGATAGCGTAGCGCGAGCATCGCCACCGACTTGCGGACGGAATCTTGCGATGCGACCTGCCCATCGCGGCGCGCCACCTCCAACGCGACATCGAGGACCGGCGTCTTCCGATCCTGCGCGGTCGCGAGGGAGGCGACAACCAGCAGCGCGGAGAAGCGGCGCAGCTTATTTCTTCTTCGAAGCGGCTTCTTGCTGCTTCTTCAGCGCGGCCATGAGCAGCGCAATACGCTTCTCCATCGCCGCCAGCCGCTTCTTGAGCTGGACGTTCTCGTAGGTGAGCGACTCGACCTTGGTGCGCTTGCGGCCCACCGCCGTCTTGAACTGCGCGTCGGTCAGCACGCCGACCGCCTGCTTCTGGAAAACCGCCTCGTGGTTCTCGTGATAGCGGCAGCCGAGGCCCTCCTTGTGGGCGCGCACGACGACCGCCTTGTGCTGCTTCTGGATGGCGAAGATCTCCTTGAGCTGTTGCGTGCTCAGCTTGACCTTCTTGAGCTTGATCACGAACTCGTCGGTGTTGTCCCAGCAGGCCAACGCCTTCGGCGCCATGACTCCCAGCGCAAGTCCCACGAGCGAAAGAACGAGAATCCGTTTCGACATCCAGCACCTCCTAAGGTGGTTTCATTGTAGGGGTTCGGGGCGTCGGCGCCGGGCCGCTAGACCTTGTCTACGTTGCCCTGGGTGGACCGATCCACAGAGAACGCGCCCACGGATACTGTTGGTAATTGACAGTTTTCCACGGAGGGCTATGCTCGAAGCATGAGCGGCAAGTTCGATCTGACCAGCATGACGGTGTCCCTCCCGGCCACGCAGAAGGCCTACGTGAAGGCCCGGGCGGCGACCTCGGGATGCAGCACGCCGAGCGAGTACATCCGGCGACTCATCCACGCGGATCAGCGCGCCCGCGAGCAGGACGATCTCGAGCGCAAGATCCTTGAGGGGCTCGACTCCCCCGCGCGGGAGCTGACCGCGGACGAGTGGCAGGCACTCCGCAACGCCCTGCTAGAAAAGCTCACCAGGCGCCGCTCTTAGAGCAGACCGCATGGCAGGGAGGGTGATCTGGCACCGGCTTGCGGAGGAGGATCTCACGGAGGCATATCTCTACATCGGGATGGATTCTCCAGTTGCGGCCGAGCGCCTACTCGACGCGGTGGAAGCGACAGTTCTCTTCCTTGGCGAGAACCCGCGTGCCGGTCGCCAGCAAGAGTTCCGCTCACCCCGCGCTCGGGGCGTACGGTCCTGGAAAGTGACGGGATTCGACGCGTACCTGATCTTCTACCGCGCCGCTGGCAAGGATCTTGAAGTCATACGCTTGATACATGGCGCGCGCGACATCCCACGGGTACTTGAAGACGAGACTTGAGGCTGACCGAAACCCGTTGCCGGAGTCAGGTCGAAACCGGTGGCGCGACATCAAAGCTGAGGGGATACGCGCAGTAGAGTCGGGGACATGGTCAGCAATCCGCACTGGGCGGCGCACTCTCTGCTACGTCACGGACGTAAAGTTCTAGCGGCTTCGTGAGTCGACTCGACGTGCGCGCGGTGACGACGCTCCATGTGGGGCCCGCCACCTTCTCGGTCAGCCCCGGCAACTGCGTCGCGCTCTGGGGCCCCAGCGGTTCCGGGAAGTCGCTGCTCATGCGTGCGCTCGCCGACCTCGATCCGCACGGCGGCGAGGTGCTGGTTGACGGCGCGGCGCAGCAGTCGATGCCCGCCCCCGAGTGGCGCCGCCGGGTCGGCTACCTCTCCACTGAGACCGCGTGGTGGGCGCCGCTGGTTGGCCAGCACTTCGTGGACGATGCCCTGGACGTCGACTTTGGCACGCTCGGCTTCAAGCGGGACGTGCTCGAGTGGGAGGTCGATCGCATGTCCAGCGGCGAGCGTCAGCGCCTGGCACTGCTGCGTTTGCTGTCGCGCGAGCCGGAAGCGTTGCTGCTCGACGAGCCGACCTCCAACCTCGATCACGAAATGACCCGCAAGGTTGAGGCGGTCGTCGCGCGCTACCGAGACGACCACGGCGCGTCGGTGCTCTGGGTCGGCCACGATCCCGCGCAGCGCAAGCGCGTGGCCGACAGCGAACTCTCCATCGTCGATGGCACGGTGGTCGAAGCATGACGATCCCGCT
>CBDURV010000332.1:0-5297 GCA_965369495.1 uncultured bacterium | reverse complement strand
TCCTGTTCACCGCGGTCGCAACCCTGTGGATCTGGTTCGTCGTTGCCGTCGCGCCGCTCGACTCCCGCCGGCCGCGCCCCGTTCAGGTCATCGAGACCGAATCGGGCGTGACCGCTGCGAGTCTGCACAACCGGGGCGTCTCTCTTCATCGCCAGGGCCAGCACGGCGACGCGCTGCTCTACTTCGAACGCGCACACGCGTTCCGTCCGCTCGAAGCGATCTACGAGCAGAGCTACGCGCGCCAGCAGAGTTACATCGCCAAGCGGGCGTGGGCGCGCGTGCTGATTCCGCTCACGCTGCTCGCCATCCTGCTGGGCATCGTCGGCGGAGTCCGCATTGCGATCCTTCGGCGCCGCGACCGACGACGGCTGCGCGGCCTGCGGTTGCGCGGCGACAACTGGTTTCGAATTCGCCAGAAGGACAAGTCGGTGGACATGAAACTGCGCTTCAACCACGACGTCGAGGGTGTCATCGGGCGTCACCCGCTGACCATCGTCTGGTCGAGCGCGCGGCACGGAAAGCACATGAAAAGCCGCCCCCCCGTGGAGACCAACGGTCGGCGCGCGGTGGTCAAGCTGGATGGCGAGCGCCTTGAGCGCCTGCGCAGGTTTCCGGGTGAGTGGAAGGGCTTCCTTTATCTCGACGGCCAGGCGGTCGGGGAAGCGACCGCGAGGGTAGGGTAATGATCGTGAATGATGAGATGAAAACGCGCCTCAGCGAGTCGGTTCCCGACCCGCTGCTGGGCCGCACAATCGACGGATACCGCATCGAAGAGATCATCGGCCGCGGAGGCATGGGCATCGTCTACAGGGCGATGCAACTGAGCCTGGCGCGGCCGGTGGCCATCAAGGTGCTGCCGGAAGAGGTCACGGAGAACAAGCAGTTCCTCGACCGCTTCGAGCGCGAGGTGGACATCCTCGCGCGCATGTCGCATCCGAACATCGTGACGGTCTTCGAGCGCGGCAACGTGGACGGGCGCTCCTACATCGTGATGGAGTTCGTGCGCGGTTCGAGCCTGCGCGAGGTCATGCGCAACGGGCCGGTGCCGCCGGCCGAGGCGCTCGTGCTCGTTCGATCCATTCTCGCCGCGCTGGAGCACGCGCACGGCGAGGGCATCGTGCACCGCGACATCAAGCCGGAGAACGTGCTCGTCGCGCCCGGCGGCATCGTCAAGGTGGCCGACTTCGGTCTGAGCCGTCTGCTCGAGAACGACATGCACACGCGCCTGACCAAGACGCACGTCGCGCTGGGCACGTTCGAGTACATGTCGCCGGAACAGCGCGAGATGTCGCGTGACGCCGACGCGCGCAGCGATATCTACGCCACAGGCGTGGTGCTCTACGAGATGATCGCGGGCGAGCTGCCGATCGGCGCGTTCGATGCGCTCAGCGTCAAGCGACCGCAGGAGTGCGACCGTCGCCTCGACGGCATCGTCGAGCGCAGCCTCAAGAAGTCGCCCGACAGCCGCTGGCAGAACGCGCGCGAAATGGGCGACGCGGTGTCGCACCTGCTGTCGAGCGCGCAGTTACCCATCGAGCCGGTTTTGGCTCCGGCCCCGCGCCCCTCCGAAATTCCCGAGCAGTCGATGCTCGTCTCCGACGTGCGTCCTCCGCTGCCCCCCGCCAAGCGGAAGGGCGAGGAACAGGACGAAGGCATGACCGGTGAGGCGCTCCTGTGGAGTCTCTTCGGCATCGGCGTCGCCGCCGCGTTCTTCATGTTCATGTTCACCGGGGCCGTGGTCCCGATTGTTTTCTTCGGCCTGGGTGTGGCGACCGTCGCGGTGCTGATCGCGTACGGAATGCACCGTCACAAGAACCGGCATCTCCGTCCGCCTGCACATCCGCACGCCGATGGCTGGCAGCAGAAGTACGGCTTGTCGTTGGCCGTGACGGCGATTTGGGTCGCAATCGTGCTGGTCCTCTCCAGTCCCAACTGGCGCGGCGAGGAGATCATCTGGCTCTGCATCGGCGCAATCGCATCGGTGTTCCTGTTGCCGAAGATCCCGGCGCTGTTCGCGGGCGCCGCTCGCGCCGTCGTGGGCATACTCGTCGCGCTGATCGTGCTCGCCGTCGTGATCGCGCTCTTTTGGGGCGTGAGGGTCGAAGAGATGGAGGGCGCCAGCGACGACGCGATCCAGCGCGCGGCCTTTGCGGAGGCCATGGCGTCACCGCCCCGGCCTGTTGCCCCTGACCCGCTCCTGCTCGATTGTGGCGCCATCAAGGGCAACGTGGATACCGTTGAGATGGCCCGCTTCCTGAAGGACAGCGCGGTTCAGTCCTGGGTCAAGTCGGTCGTCCCGAACGCGGATCTGAGCCTGGGGGACGGCTATTCGTTTTCGACACAGGGAAGCAAGTTCAGGGTCGGTCTGCGTAGTTTCCGGAACCTGAGCGGAATCGATCGCACGCGCGTCGCGGCGGCGCTCGGCATGGCGGCGCAGGCGATGTTCCCCAGGCGCGTGGTCACGCGATCGAAGGCCGACGAGGCGTTCGAGGCGACTCTCGCCGCGAATTCGTTCGTGCTGAAGTCGAGATAGATTCGAATAGGGACCGCTCACGAGGGGTACGTCATGAAGGTGGATCCGGAAGCGAAAACAAGACTGTCTGAAACGAAGCCCGACGCGTTCGTGGGGCGCACCTTCGATGGCTATCGCATCGACGGCGTGCTCGGCGCCGGCGGGATGGGCACTGTCTATCGCGCCACCCAACTCAGTCTCGGCCGGGCGGTGGCGCTCAAGCTGCTGCCTGAATCGCTCGCGCAGGACGCGCAGTTCCAGGCCCGTTTCCAGCGCGAAGCGGACATTCTCTCCAAGCTGAGTCATCCGTCGATCGTGACGGTTTTCGACCGCGGCGAGGCGGACGGGCGCCCCTATCTGACGATGGAACTCGTCGAGGGAACCAGCCTGCGCGAGGTACTGCGCAAGGGCTCGCTGCCGCAGGCGGAGGCGCTCGTCATCGTGCGCGCGATATTGTCGGCCCTCGAGCACGCGCACGGCCAAGGCATCGTCCACCGCGACATCAAGCCCGAGAACGTGTTGCTCGCACCGGGCGGCATCGTCAAGGTGGCGGATTTCGGGCTTTCCCGCCTTGTTGCCGACGACGACGTCACCCGACTCACGCGTACGCACATCGCGCTCGGTACATACGAGTACATGGCGCCCGAGCAGCGCGAGCGTTCGCGCGAGGCGGACGAGCGCAGTGATCTGTATGCCACGGGCGTCGTGCTCTACGAGATGATCGCCGGCGAACTGCCGATCGGCGCATTCCCGCCGCTCTCTCGCCAGCGCGGCGAATGCGACCAACGCATCGACGAGATCATCGAGCGCTCGCTTGCCAAGGATCCGCGACAGCGCTACCAGGAGGCGACGCAGATGGCGGACGCCGTCTCGGCGGTGCTGGAGAAGGCGGACTACCGCCAGGCGCGCGACTTGCCGACGGTCGCGGAGCACGTCGATTTCGACCCGCTCAAGTTCGCCGGCCGTCTCGACATCCTCGCCACGGCGACCTCGGTAATCGCCGTGCTGCTCTGCCTCGGCGGCGTGATCTGGGTGCTGGCGGCGACCGTGGGGGACGCCTTCGACTACCGCAACAATTTTCGAAGCGGAACCCAGTGGAGCAGCGTCCGCTACGACAGCATCACCACGATCGCACCCGCGCTGGCGTTTTTCATGTTCGGCTGGTTCGCATTCGAGGTGGCCGCCGGTCTACGACGATTCCGAAGCGGCGCGCGCGTCGGGCAGGGCATTCTCGCCTTCATGTTCGCGCCGATCATCATCTACTCGTACTACTCGTGGCTCTGGCTGCACACCTTCAGCGCGCGCATCTACTACGAAGGCCGCGCCCGCGGACTCGACGCGCAGCAGGCGGTCAGTTCGATTGCCGATGTCGCCTACCGCTTTCCCGATTCGCCGCTCACCGGGTGGCCGGATGAGAAGCGGACGCGGCGCTCGATCGACTGGGGCAGCGTCCTGGGAGCGCTCGTCGGCGCGGCAGCCCTGATGGGGGCCTGGGGCCTGGTGCTCTACTTCTTCTATCCGGAGCGGTCCGTGATGAGGGCGGAGAGTGCGCTCGCAGTGCTGGGAACGCTGGCCATCGGTTGGACGGTCGCCGTCATGCCGCGTCTTTTCCGCTTTGGTACGCGTGGGCCGGTCTATGCATTCGTCGGCTGCGCGGTATTCACTCTGCTGCTCGCCATCGGGACGGGCGCGGTCTGTGAGGGGCTGAGGGACCTCGCGTACGGGCGATAAACCAATGGACGAAAACGCCAAGACCCGCGTAAGCCAATCGAAACCCGATCCGATGGTGGGTCGCACGATCGACGGCTATCGCATCGAGGAATTGCTCGGCCGCGGTGGCATGGGAACCGTCTATCGCGCTACGCAGTTGAGCCTCGGTCGCTCCGTGGCGCTCAAGGTGTTGACCGACGAACTCGTCGATGACGCGCAGTTCATCGAGCGCTTTCACCGCGAGGCGGACGCGCTCAGCCGCCTCTCGCATCCCAACATCGTTACCGTTTTCGAGCGCGGCGAGGTGGACGGCCGTCCCTACATCGTCATGGAGTATGTCGAGGGCAGCAGCCTGCGCCAACTCGTGCGCGAGGGTGCGCTGCCTGCCGCCGAGGCGTTCAAGATCGTCAGCTCCGTCTTGAGCGCGTTGCAGCACGCCCACGACAAGGGCATCGTGCACCGCGACATCAAGCCGGAAAACGTGCTCATGGCGCGCGGCGACGTGGTCAAGGTGGCCGATTTCGGTCTTTCGCGCCTGGTGGATTCCACGGATCAGACCCGTTTGACCCGCACGCATCTCGTACTCGGAACCTACGAGTACATGGCGCCGGAACAGCGCGAACACTCCAAGGAAGCGGACCAGCGCAGCGACCTCTACGCGACCGGCGTCGTGCTGTACGAGATGCTCACCGGGGAGCTTCCCATCGGCCGCTTCGACTTGCCGTCCGCGGCGCGTCCCAACGAGTGCGACGCGCGCATGGATCGCATCGTCGAGCGCAGCCTCGAAAAAGATCCCAGCCGCCGTTACCAGGAGGCGGGCGAGATGGCGAGCGCGGTCTCCAAGGTACTGGAGCATCCGGGCGCCCGCGAAACGCCGCCGCCGGCGCCGCCGGGACATCCGGACTCGGGGCGCCGCGATTCCGGACACGTCTACCGACCCGCGCGCTTCGAACACCACGTCGACAATCTCGCCACCATCGACCAGGTGCTCGGCACCGTCTCCTACATCCTCGGGTTCGTCTCGCTGATGGGTTTCATGCGTTTGCCGTTCAGCATCTTCGGCGGCGGCGTCCAC
>CBDURV010000331.1:0-5299 GCA_965369495.1 uncultured bacterium | reverse complement strand
AGCGCCCGAAACGGGGGGCGTTGTAGCCTTGACGCTGGCGCGCCCGCTCGGCGAGCTGATCCCCGCCGCGCGTGATCCAGTCGCTTAGCTCCGCGAACGCACGTTGCTCGACCCACGTGCCGTGGTGGGAGCACCTCTCCAGCATGATGGCGCTCGTCTTGCCGTAGTTGATGTGCGACATGGGCTGGTTGCAGTCGGGGCAGTTGCGGTACCTGACATCCTTGACGGCCCCCCGCGCTTCGCGGGCGGAGCGCAGGTCCTTCACCACGTCGGCGTAGTTCAACCGCTCGGTGGTCTCGCGCAACTTGTCGAGGATCTGCTCGAGCGCCCTGGGCGGGAACAGCGCGGCCTGGCAGCTGTCGCAGATGCGCACCGGGACGCCGTCCCAATCCTGATCCTCCATCGGCAGCGTGCAGTTGAGGCAGAGGATTCGGTTGCACGCCGAGCGCGGTGCGCGCCTGCGTCCATGCCCCGCCTGGCAGATAGGGCAGTCGTGGATGTCCTCCACCTCGTTACCGCAGCCAGGGCAGGGACCGGCCGCGGCGTCACTCGCGTCCTGCAGGTAGGCGGCGGAACAGATTTCGCACGGTCCGTCGCCGTAGACGCTGTTGCCGCATTTCCCGCAGAATGAGGTTGCGAGCTGCTCCTGCTCGCGCGATTCAAGTCGTGCGAGTTTGTCGGCGCACATCGGGCATTCGGCGCCGTCTTCGATTTCGTTCCCACAGCCGGTACACAGCATAGTTCTGGTGCGGAGTGCATTCCCCGGTTGCCTGCCAGCCGCGGGGCACTCGACGCATCAACTATCGGACACGGATCGCGGCTGTCTAAGGCAACGTCGTCAGCGTGAGCGTCTTGCGCGTCTCATTCTGGATCACTTCGATGGGAACCCTCTCGCCAGGGCGCCGCGTCATGCGGAACCACGCGTGAAAGTGGCCCATGTCGCGGAAGTCGTTCTTGCCGGCAACCGACAGCACGATCGTGCCCTTGCGGATCCCTGCGCGCCGCGCGTTGCGTCCCGTCTCCGCGTTCTTGCCCCAAGTGACGATGTACCCCACGCGAAATGCGAACGACTCCTCCGCAATGCCGAGGCGTCGTTTCTCCTCGGCCGTCAGCGGCGGTCCCCCGAAACCCGGCTTCGGGGACATGGCCCACTTCATCGAGCGCCACGCGTACTCCTCGGGCGACGGCCTGCGCCATCCCTTCCGCAGCCTCAGCGTTCCGCGGCCCGGCTTCGATCCGCGTTGCCACGTCACGGGAACCGAGACGGGCCCCCATCCCGCATCCTGGAGCACCTGCTGAATGTCGCCGAACGAGATCGGTGCCGCACCACCGATCGAAACGATGCGGTCGCCCTTGCGCAGGCCCGCCTTGGCCGCCGGCGATCCCTTGATGGCCTCCGCGACCACGGTCTGTTGCTCCCGGTCGAGGCGCAGGCCCACGCGCATCGGATCGGGCCACGAGAACTGGTCGCGCTCGGTCCAGCGATTGAGGCGCCGCCCCTCCTGCTGCATCGCGTCGTGCACCATGTGGCAGTGGAAGCACTTGTGCTCGCGCTTGTCGCGCTTCCACCAGGCGAGGTCTTCCACCGTGGTCGGCGGACGCGTCGGCGGACGCGTCGGCGGTAGCGTGGACGGCTTGCGCGGCTTGTGGCTCTTGTGCCGCTCCATCGCTTCGGCCAACACGGCTGCCAGCGAACCGGTGGACTGATGCGACGACGCACCGGTCGCGGTGCGGCCGGCGTACGTGGTGTAGACGGTTCCGTCGGCGTTCATCGCGACGAGCGCCAGCGTGAGATCGTAGTTGAAGCGGAATTGGCGCAGGTCGATGCCGCGCATGTCGGTCACGCGCACCCGCTCGTACGGTTCCAGGGCGGCCGCAAGATCACCGGAAGGACGGACCAACTGCCCGTCGAATGTGGCGCAGTCTTTTCATGGCACGCAGCGGAACATGACCAGCATGGGCCTGCCGGATTGGGCCGCGCGTGCGCGCGCTTCGGCGAGATTCGTGCCCCAGTCGAGGGTTGCCGGTTCAGACCGCGCGGGACCGACCGTGACGAGAAGCAGGAGCGGAGCGAGCCATCGCATCCGGACAGTGTAGGAAAGCCAACGCACGAAACCGCGTTGCTATTCGGCAGCGGGACGGATGACGATGCGCAGAACCGTGTCGCCCGCGTCGCCGTCGCCATTGAGATCGCGTTGCGCCATGATCTCGCTGGTTTCGAAGAGCAGCGTGCGGGCATTCACGCGCAGCGGCGCCTTGCGTGTGAAACCGGCGATGCCGATGACGAACGGCGTAGGCGAAAGGACGCGCGGAGGGGTCCCCGATGCGTCGATGTCCACCCAGAGCAGCGCGTTGTCGGTGCTGTCGCCGTCGCCGTTTATGTCGGCGCGCGAGGTGAGCGGCTGTTCGGGCACGAGCAGACCCAGGCGCAGCCCTTCGGTGGCCGTGCGCAGCATCACCTGTCCGTGCACCGAAGTTCCCAGCGAGGCGAAGCCGGGCGTCGGACGCGAGAGATCCGCGTAGAACGGCACGATGTCGTTCGTGTCGGTGTCGCCGTTGAAATCCTGGTTCGACTGCGCCGCTTCGGAAACGCCGAGAATCGCGTCGGTGCCGAGCAGCGCGGTAGAGAGCGTGGCGCGACCCAGATTGGTCAGCGTCGCGGGCGCGGTGGTCGTGTCGATGCGGAAGGCGACCTGGTCGCTGATGTCGCCATCGAGGTTGTAGTCGATGCCGACCACCAGCTGGCTGGCCGCCTCGCTGATGGTGACGAGTCCGATCGTGCCCTCGATGAGCGGGCGCGTACTTCCGAGGGTCAATCCCGTCGAGTGCGCCACGCTCGGGGCATTGGCCGTGTCGATCCAGGCCAGGATCACGTCCGAGGTGTCCTGGTCCTTGTTGATGTCGGTGCCTTGCTGGTTCTCGTCGATGCCGAACAGCACGCGTTCGGAGGAGACACCGAAACCGAGGAGCGGATCCGCCGCCAGCGGCGCCAGTCCGATGCTTGTGTCGATGGGCATGTTCTCGCCCGATGCGGTGCGCAGATCGAAGACCGCGAGAATGCCGTCCTGCGTGTCGCCGTCGCCGTTGAGATCGGTGTTGCCGGCTCCCGCCTCGTCGATCAGATAGACGGCGAAAGAATCGGTGAGCGCCCATCCGCCGGGCACGACCGCGCGCGGTTTGCCGGGGCCAACGGGGATGTAGAACGGCGGGGCGCCCGATTGATCGAATCCGATGGCGCCCAACACGAAGTCCGTCGCGTCGCCATCGCCGTTGAAGTCGAAGTTCACCGCCGTTTCGCTGCCGAGTATGAGCGCCCTGTTGCCGCGCACGAGGATCGGCGTACCGGGTGCGTGCGGCGGCATGGCGAGCAGCGTCGTGACCCGGCCGATTGTGCCGAACGCGATCACCACGTGATCGTCGATGTCGCCGTCGCCCGCCAAGTCGGTGCCGTGGGCCGCCTCGGATACGACGAGCAGGAATCCACCCCCGATGCCCGCCCCCGGCGTGCCCAGGGTCGTCGTCGCGAAGGCGAGATTGAGCGGGTTGTCCTGTCCGGGCGCCACGGCGGGATCGAAGATGTGCCAGACGGAGTCCGAGGCGTCGCCGTCGCCGTTGAGGTCCCTGCCGTTCTGGTCGCCTTCCGACACCAGGAATGCGAACTCGATACCGTTGGCGGTCACCGGGCCGCGCATCGCGAGTCCGAGGTTCGTGGAGGTGTTGGAGGCGATCTCCAGCAGGTGAGCGACGCGATCGAGAGTGTCGCCATCGCCGTTGAGGTCGATGCCCTGCTCCGCCTCAACGACGGGTACCAGCGCGAAGCCGTCCACGATCGCGATGTCGCCGATGCCGGACCCGATCGCGAGGCCGGTCTCCAGCGTGGTCGAGAACGGCGGCGGAGGCGGGCCCTGCTGTTCGCGATTACCTTCGCCACCGCCGCCGCCACAGGCGGGAACGACCGCAGCGGCCGCGCATGACACGGCCACGACGAGGATGGTACGTACAACTGCTCGCATCTCTCGGCTCAACTACCCCGCTTGCGCGAAGCCCCCGGAAAGAGAATAGGACCGCGGTGCGCCATTTGCAATGCGACAGCCGTGACGCACCTTCCGAGACACGCCGATCGGCGTAGAATCCGCCTCATGCCGGGACTTATTTACAGGGTTGTGGGGGGCGCCCTGCTGTGTATAGCCGCCGGGGCCTCCGCTCAGGAACCCGCGGGGGCGCCGCGACCCGTGGCCGCGATCCTCGAACAACACCGCCGCGCGCTCGGTCCGGTGGAGCAGATTCGCACGTTGGGCACCGAATCCACGCTCTTCGCGGTTGGCCAGAGCGCGCCCGGAGTGAAAACCTGGTGGGGGCCCAATGGCGGTTGGATGCGCGAGTTCGCGTCCACCAAGCAGGGCCGCCGCGTGGACTATGTCGGCGGCGACGCCGTCTACATCTACAGCGGTCGGTCGCGCGCCGGGTACCGGCCGGACGACGTGGGCAATCGCGCCTGGTACTACGCCCTGCATGTACTCGCCACGCCGCATCCGATGCGCGCCTACTTCGGAAACGCGAAGGCGCAGCGCGGACTCAAGACGGCATATGCCAAGGGCTTCGACATCATCGCCGCGCCGCCGGATCAGTACGGCGTGCGCACGCTCTACCTCTTCGAGCGCACGACCGGATTCCTGTCCGGTATCCGTTTCGAAGTCGAGGAGAACGCGCCCTTCGCGACGGTGCAGTTCGAGCGCTTCGAGAAGGTCCCACTGCCGGGCGCGAAGGACAAGTCCGCGGTGCTGCTCCCGTTCGGCGTACGCATCGAGTTGCACCTGGTCGACGAGGCGGAACGCACGCGTCGTCCGCGCACGCGCCGCCTGCAGATGCGCGAGGAGATCAAGCGCTGGCAAATCAATCCGCCCGACATGCCGACCACGCTGAGCGCGCCTCCGCCGGCGTCCGGCATGGCGAAGGGTTTCACGCGCGCCAGCCACCGCACCGGGCCGTCGCCGCAGGATCTCGCGGTCGGCGATCTGGATGGGGACGGCCGCGCGGATATCGCGGTCGCCTGCGTGGGCGGGCTCTGGATCCACTTCGGCGGCTCCCAGAACCGGCCGGTCCACGTGCCGCTCGGCAGCATGCGGCATCGCGGTTGCGAGATCGTCGACTTCGATCTGGATGGCCGACTCGACGTGCTCACGATGAGTTGGGTGGAGCCGTCCGAGACGCTCTTCCTCGTTTCGTTCGACAAGCAACGCAAGGTGTCGAAGCGCAACCTCTACGCGGCGCCCGGCTTCGGTTGGGGGCTGGCCGTGGA
>CBDURV010000330.1:0-5305 GCA_965369495.1 uncultured bacterium | reverse complement strand
GAGCGCATTCCGACCGAACCGCGCGAGGTCTACGACGTGACCGGTGCGGGTGACAACGTCATCGCCGTACTCGCCTACGGCATCGCCGCCGGCCTCGATCACGTCACATCCGGGCGCCTGGCGAACATCGCCGGCAGCCTGGCCGTGGAGCGCTTCGGCGTCGTGACGATCGGCTGGGACGAGGTCGCCACGCGTGTCGCGGCCAAGCAGGGCGGCGTTGCCAAGCTGGTCACGCCCGAGGTGCTCACGCGTCTGCTGCGCGGTGCGCGCGCGGCAGGGCGGCGCGTGGTGTTCACCAACGGCTGCTTCGACATTATCCATCCCGGACACGTGGAGTACCTGCGCTGCGCGCGCGAGTTGGGCCACCTGCTGGTGCTCGGCCTGAACGACGACGCGTCGGTGCGCCGCCTCAAGGGGCCGACGCGGCCGGTCAACGACCTCGCCTCGCGCGCGACCGTGCTCGGTGCGCTGGCGGTGGTGGACTATGTCGTCGCGTTCGGCGAGGACACGCCGGCCGACCTGATCGAACTGGTGCGGCCCGACGTTTTGGTGAAGGGCGCCGACTGGGCGGACAAGGGCGTCGTCGGCCGCGAATTCGTCGAAAGCTACGGCGGCGCGGTCGTGCTGCTCGATCTGGTCGCGGGGCATTCGACCACCGCCACCATCGAACGCGCCAACAAGTCGTGAATGTCGGAACCCGGCAAGATCGTCTCGGAGCATAAGGACCGCGTCGTCTACGACCAGGGCGACATCTTCGTCAAGGTTTTCGACAGCGAGCGCGACCGGGATGACGAGGTCGCCAACCTGCGCAAGCTCGAGGCGGCCGGCATCGCGATTCCCGAGATCATCGACACGAGCGGTACGAAGATGATCACGCGCCGCATGCCGGGCGGACCGATCGATGAACTCATCGCCACGGACTGGGCGACCATGCCGCGCATCGAACGCAACCTGCTCATCGAGCGCGTGGCGGCTGTCACCCGCAAGATCCGCGACGCGGGCTACGACTGGCCCGACTTCGTCACGTATCACATCTACGTTGCCGACGACGCGATTCGCGTGCTAGATCCCGCGCGCCTGCGCCGCGGCAAGCTCGACCTTTCGCCGCTCTACTGGTCCACCGAGGCGCCTACCGTCTCGCGCACCGACCGCCTGCGATTCTGGCGCGCGTATGCCGGCGACGCGCCGCCGCCGCGACTGCGGCGCATCGGCCATCGCGGTCGCTTTCGGCTCTACCGCTGGGCGCCGGGGCGCATCGAGCAGAAGTCCTGCCTGCCGTGGACGCGCTTCGTCAACGCGATCGACGCGCCGTATTCGTCGGCCGACGAGATCGTCTCGCATCCCGATCTTGAGATCGTGCGCCAACTCGCCGACCGGACCAACGCGCGTCTGGGCGACCTGCACGTCAAGATCGTGAAGGACCCCGACGAGGCGAAGCGTGAGTGGGAGGCGCATCGCACGCTCATGGCGGCGGGATTCCCCGTGCCGCAACCGGCGCTGGGTGGAGTTACCAAGGACGGGCGTGGGGTTTTCTGCAGCGTGCACCTCGATGGCCTCTTCCCGATGGACGACGTCTGGGAGACGCTCGATCGCCGCAAGGCGGTGCGCGCCGTGGCCGACATCACGCGTCGGCTTCACACGGGCGGTCTTGTGCACAAGGACCTCTACCTCTGCCACTGTTTCGTCGCGAAGGGGGGCGAGCAGGTCACGCTCATCGATCTCGCGCGCGTGACCAAGACGACGTCGCGCCGCCTGCGTGTGAAAGACCTCGCCGCGCTCGTCCACAGTTCCCGCGGCATCGCGTCGCGCACCGACCTCATGCGCGGCTTCAAGCGCTACGGCGGCGACCGCCGGCTGGCCAAGTCGGTCCTGCGCAAGGCGCGGCGCATGGCGAAACACCTGCCGAAGAACATCCGCGACGGCACGCATGTGCCGCATCGGCGGCGTGTCACGTGAAGATAGGGATCAGCGGCGCATGGCGAAACCTCTTCCGAGAACCATCTGCTACGGCACACATGTGCCGCATCGGCGGCGTGTCACGTGAAGATAGGGATCAGCGGCGCATGGCGAAACCTCTTCCGAGAACCATCTGCTACGGCACACATGTGCCGCATCGGCGGCGTGTCACGTGAAGATAGGGTTCCTTTGCGAGCACTCTGACCCGCAGCGCGGGGGAGCGGAATCCTATCTGGCGGCGCTGGCGGAACGCATTCGGGTGCATGGCCACGAGGTCGTCGTCTGCGCACGCACCGGTCCCGCCGCGCGACCGCTGGCGCACGATCCGGGCGGCGCGGCGCGCATCGAGGCCTACGCCGCGGAGTTCCTTCCCTGGTTGCGCGACAAGGGCGCCGAGGTGGTGCTGACGACCGCGCCGGTCCCGGGGTGCGACTTCTTCCAGCCGCACAACGGCATGCTGGCCCCCTCCATCGCCGCGCACTACGAATCGCTGCCTTGGGCCGCACGTCAACTGCGCAGCTGGAATCCGCAGCGGCGCGCGCACTTCGAGCGCCTGCGGGAGTTCGAGGCGCAGGCGGTCGCGGACGCGACGGTGCTGGCCGTTTCGCCGCGCGTCGGGGACGACGTGAGCGCGGAGTATCCCGATGCGCAGATCATCATGCGCCGGCCCGGCGTCGACCTCGCGCGCTTCACCCCGGGCCGCGACCCGCTCGGGCCGCTGCTCTTCGCCGGCGGCAACTATCGACTAAAGGGGCTCTCGACGCTGCTACGAGTCATGCGTCGTGAACCCTCGTGGTCGCTCCGCGTGGCGGGAGGGAAGGGGCGCCGGGGAAGGGAGCGAGTCACGTTCCTCGGCCACGTCGATGACATGCCCGCGTTTTATCGCGCGGGTTCGATACTCGTGCATCCCACCTTCTACGACTCGGCGGCCGGCGTGGTGCTGGAGGCGCTCGCGTGCGGGATGTCGGTCGTCTCGTCGGTGCGCGACGGCAACTCCGACCTCGCCGTCGAGGCGGGCGGGATCGCCGTGGAGAACCCGAGCGACGCGGAAGAACTCTGGCACGCGATCCGTTCCGTGCGGCCCGATCCGGAGCGCGCGCGCAAGGTCGCGGAGCTTTTTCCCGCGGATGCGATGCTCGATGCGGTGGTGGAGACGCTCGTATGCGCCTGCTCGTCCTGACCCACAGTCTCGACGATCCGTCGTTTCGGCTGCGTTGGGGACAGCTCTTCCCGATGCTGGAGGGCGAGGGGATCGAGTGCTCGGCCGCGGAGATTCCCGCGCGCGGGAAAACGGCTGTGCTGGCGGCGGCGGCCGAGGCCGACGTCACCGTGCACCACCGACGCTTGCTCGGCCGGCGCGACTACGCGGTGCTGCGCCGTGCGGCCAAGCGCCTGATCTACGACATCGACGACGCGCTCTGTTACCGGCCCCTTGCGCCGCACCGGTCGCGCCAGCGCGAGAGGCGGTTTTTTCGTGCTGCTGGCGGCGCCGACGCGGTGTTCGCGGGCAACCGCGTGCTCGCGGGCATTACCCGCATTGCCAATCGCCGCGTGATGGTCGTGCCGACGACGCTGCTGCCGGACCACTACGGCTACGAGGGGCCGAAGTTGGAACGGTTCACCGCCGTCTGGATCGGCCAGCGCCCGACCGTGCCGCTGCTCGATCCGATTCTGCCGTCCCTGCGCGACGCCGGCATTCCGCTGCGCGTGATTGCCGACACCGCACCGGACGGCACGGAGTTCGTCCCGTGGTCGCTCGAGGCAGAGGCACGGGCGCTGGGGGAGGCGCACGTCGGCGTGATGCCGATTCCCAATAACCCGATCGCCCGCGGCAAGTGCGGCTTCAAGCTGCTGCAGTACTTTGCGGCGGGACTGCCGGCGGTGGCGTCGCCGGTGGGGGTCAATCGCAGCCTTGCCGCGGGAGGCGCGCTGCTCGCCCGCGCGCCCTCCGAGTGGGTGGCAGCGCTCACCACGCTCCGCGACGATGCGGAACTCCGTGATCGCATGGGAGCGGCCGCCCGCGCCTTCGTCGCCCGCCGCTACAACGCCGAACACCTGGCGCAGCGAGTGGCGCGCTTGCTGAGAGGCCAGGGCTGAACGCCATACGCTTTACGCTCAACGCCTCAACCAGTCCGGCGTAAAGCGTAAAGCGTAGAGCGTACGGCCACTCTGGTAATAGACTGTCCGCTCGATGTGGCCGTTCTCCGACCCGAAAATCGCCCAACGCGAGTTCAAACGCCTGGTTATTCGTGTACCCAATCCGTTGGGCGACATGGTCATGGCGACGTCGGCCCTCGATGCGTTGCGCGAGCGTTATCCGGACACGCACTTCACCGGGCAGGGGACGGGCCTGGCGAAGGATCTCTACGACGGCGGTGGCTGGTTCGATGAGTTCATCGTTGTGGGGCGCCGGGAGAGTGCGTTCAAACAGGCACGGGATCTGCGCGCGGGCAACTACGACGCCTGCCTGCTCCTGTCCGGTTCCATTCGCACGTCGCTGCCGCCGTTCCTCGCGCGCATTCCGTCGCGCATCGGCTATCGCTGGAGCGGGCGGACGATCCTGTTGACCGCGCACTTCCGGCGACCGCGGCCCGGCGGCAAGCAGGCTCCCTATCCGACCAAGCACTACTTCCTCGATCTGGTTCGCAATCTCGGTTGCGACGCGGAGTACAAGCGCCCGATCCGGCTCGCGCTTTCCGATGAAGACAATCGCGAGACCGACCGCTGGCTGGAGGGAGTCGGCGTCGCTCCCGAGGCATCGATCCTGACGCTCGCCGTCGGAGCCGGCTTTGGGCCCAGCAAGATCTGGCCGCCCGATCGCTTCGCCGAAGTGGCCGACGCGATGGTGGAGCGGCACGGCGCGGTTCCGCTTGTGTTGTGTGGACCCAACGAGACCGAGGTTGGCGATCGGGTTACGGCGGCCATGCGAAAGTCCGTCCCGAACGCCAAGTCGATGGTGCTGCCGACCGCCGTACTCAAGGGGGTCTGCGCGCGCACTCGCGCGATGCTGTGCAACGACATCGGACCGCGCCACGTCGCGGCGGCATTCAATCGCCCGATCGTCTGCATGATGGGGCCGACCGACCCGATCTACTCCGAGACCGACATGGACAACCAGGTCGTGCTGCTCGCGGAGGGGGTCGACTGCATGCCCTGCCACTTGAAGATTTGCCCCATCGACCACCGGTGCATGACCCGGATCGGAGCGGAGAGGGCTCTTCGCGACTTGGAGGCCGCCTGGGAAGTAGGGCTCGAAGCTTGAAGCTGGAGGCCGCGACCAGATCGCATCCGCGCTGGGCGGTTCGACGCGGGGTCTCGGTTGCGCTTCGCCTCGCCAGCGGAGGCCCAA